>JBPCXM010000615.1:0-4882 GCA_051008535.1 Pseudomonadales bacterium
CGTGTGGTCTCCATCATAGAGCAGTATGCGGAACTTGAAACGCTTAGCCGCGACATTCTGAAAACGTTTCAAGCCAGTAAAATCCTTGACGCTCAGAGTAGCTCAGGCCACTCCTACAGCGCTATTCTACCTCATCAAGCCGCTCTCTGAGTTTCTGCAATATGCGCAATAGGTTTTCATATTCGGCGCCATCTAGCGCAGCCAGCACGTTGGCTTCCCAACCCAGGGCTTTAGGCACAATTGACACATACAAGCGCTTGCCTGCCTTGTTTAAGCTTACCCAGTAGGCGCGGTTGTCATCCTCGCAGGGGATTTTGACAATTAGTTGTTTCCCGAACAGCAATTTGAGCGCACGCGAAACCCGAGCTTTGTCCATAAACGTGTGTCGCGCGATATCTTTCGGCAAGGCGACCTGATATTCACCAAGACAGGCGAGAATACGCCACTCTGCCACTGTGATATCAAACTCCTCCTGATAAATTCCGGCCAGCGATTTACTGACCCGCTCGGCGAAATTTACTACCTGGTAGGGTAGAAAATTGTTCAGTGTAAATGCCGTTTGCGACTTCTCTGCTTTTAAACCTCCAATCTTTACCTGTGCTGTCATACACCTGTCACCCAAAATCCGTTATAGTTTCATGTAAAACATAATGTCGAATTAACTTTATCCTTTTTTGGCTTATAAATATAGTAGAATTTCCTACAGTATTGCAAAATGGTGAGCCAGGCGTTTATACTAATTTTAAATGAAACTATATTCAATCGCACTTAGAGAGCGCCCATGACGAATACCGAACAACTTCAGTATCTGCACGGCTTCGGTAATGAACATGAATCTGAAGCCGTTGCCGATTCCTTGCCTATCGGTCAGTTTTCACCGCAAAAGGTTAAACATGGCTTATACGCTGAGAAATTTAGCAGTACCGCGTTTACCGCGCCACGGCACCGCAACCGGCGCAATTGGTTGTATCGGATTCGACCCGCGGTGGCGCATGGCGATTTTCGGCCGCTGGAGACGGGTCTTATTCGCACCGGTCCGATCACCGAAATCGCGACACCTCCAAACCAGTTACGCTGGGACCCGATAGAAATCCCTTCTGAGCCACAGGATTTTATCGATGGCTTGGTCACTCTGGCAGCCAATGGCAATGCCGGGGCACAGCTTGGTATGGGGATACATTTGTACCTAGCTAACCGGCCTATGCAAGATCGGTTTTTTTACAATGCCGACGGCGAATTACTGCTCGTGCCGCAGCAAGGCAGTCTTCTGGTTCATACGGAATGTGGAATATTGCATGTGGCGCCCGGTGAAATTTGTGTTGTGCCGCGTGGTATGAGTTTTCGAATCGTACTGCCAGACGGCACGGCACGCGGTTACGTGTGCGAAAACTATGGCTCACCGCTGGAGCTACCCGAACGCGGCCCGGTAGGCTCCGACGGTTACGCCAACGATAGAGATTTTATAGTGCCTGTCGCAGCCTTCGAAGACCGCGAGGGTGATTTTGAGTTGGTGTGCAAGTTCAACGGCGCCTTGTTTGTCTCCGATTTAGACCATTCCCCATTAGACGTCGTTGCCTGGGTCGGCAATTCTTTACCTTACAAATACGACTTGTCGCGCTTCAATACCATTAACACCGTCAGTTATGATCACCCGGACCCCTCGATATTTACGGTGCTGACTTCAGCATCAGACACCCCTGGCGTGGCAAACATTGACTTTGTTATTTTTCCACCGCGATGGATGGTGGGTGAAGATACTTTTCGCCCGCCCTGGTATCACCGCAACGTGATGAGTGAGTTTATGGGCTTGATCAAAGGCGTATACGACGCGAAAGCAGAGGGTTTTGCGCCCGGTGGGGCCAGCTTGCACAACTGCATGGCGGCGCACGGGCCAGACGCCGCTGTTTTTGAAATGGCATCAAGCGCGCAACTGCAACCCGAAAAAATGCAGGATACTCTGGCGTTTATGTTCGAATCACGCTACGTTATTCAACCTACGAAATACGCGTTGGAGACCCCCTCGCGGCAGACCGACTATATGCAATGCTGGCAGGGTATACAAAAAAATTACCGGCGCACTTAGCCATAACCTGACGAGATAAAACGCTTATGAAACTGGCATCGCTGAAGAACAACACTCGCGACGGGCAACTTATTGTCGTTAACCGCGCCTTGACGCAAGCCGTAAAAGTTCCCGATATTGCCCCAACTGTGCAAGCGGTTTTGGAAAACTGGGACGCGCTCTCGCCACAATTGCAAGCGGTGTACACGAAACTGCAAGCCGGCGATATGGCCGACGCGTTCGCGTTAGACCCAGTTCACCTAGAGGCACCATTACCGCGCTCCTATCACTGGGCCGACGGTAGCGCCTACGTTACTCATGTTGAGCTTGTACGCAAGGCACGCGGCGCTGAATTACCCGAATCATTTTGGCAAGAGCCGCTAATGTATATGGGTGCATCCGATGCGTTTATCGGCCCCTGCGACGATATTCTGGTCGAGAACGAGGAGTGGGGTATCGATTTTGAATCCGAGGTGGTGATATTTACCGATGACGTCCCCGCCGGAGTCAGCGCAGAGGGAGCGAAAGATCATATCAAACTCATCGCGCTGGTTAACGATGTCTCGTTACGCAATTTGATCCCAGCCGAACTTGCGAAACAGTTCGGTTTTTATCAGTCCAAACCGTGGACTTCGTTTACACCGGTCGCAGTGACTCTCGACGAGTTGGGCGAAGCATGGGACGGTTCGAAGCTGCATTTGCCGATGCTTTCGGTAATGAACGGCACCCAGATAGGCGCACCGAACGCGGGCGTCGATATGACGTTTAGTTTTTCGCAACTGATCGCCCATGCGGCGAAATCACGCTCGCTAATGGCGGGCACGGTGATCGGTTCCGGTACCGTAGCCAATCAGCGCAGCCCGAGTGGCTCAAGCTGCCTCGCCGAAGTGCGTTGTTTGGAAACCATTGCCGACGGCAAGCCGTCCACGCCATTTATGGCGTTTGGCGATCGCATAGAAATCGAAATGCAAGACGCAGAGGGCCATTCGATATTTGGAAAAATTAATCAAGTAGTCAAGCAATATCACCCACCAAGCTGAGAAGGGTGGCCACAGTGAAACTGTATACTTATTATCGTTCTTCTTCGGCATACCGGGTGCGCATCGCGCTTAATCATAAACACATTCCCTACGAACACTACGCAGTTAACTTGCTTGAGCGCGAACAACAGGGCGCAGAATACCTGGCGCACAACCCGCAAGGACTGGTACCAGCATTGGAGACCGACGACGGTGAGTTGATAACGCAGTCGATTGCTATTATCGAATGGCTGGATGCAATCTATCCCGACATCCCTTTGTTGCCCAGTCACGAATTGCAACGCGCCAAAGTACGCGCGTTAGTCAATATCATTGCCTGTGATATTCAGCCGCTAAATAACTTGCGCGTGCTCAACTTTTTAAAAATTGAGCTTGAAATTAGCGATGGTCAAAAAAATGATTGGTATCAACATTGGATTTGCACAGGTTTTAGCGCGCTGGAATCGCAGCTTAGCGAAACTGGCTTTTGTTATGGCGAAGCGGTAAGTATGGCGGATGTGTATCTTATACCGCAGGTCTATAACGCCTTGCGCTTCAATACCGATATGGAAGCCTACCCAAACATTACCCGTATTTACGCCGCGTGTAACGAACTGAACGCATTTAAGGCTGCACATCCAGATCAACAGCCAGATAAGCGGTAACCCAATCCTCCCGCCGCAGAAGCGACCGGACGCCGATCAGTTGCTCAGCCTGGCTGATTCAAAATATCCCGAATCACATTGCTCAATACATTGGCATCCTGGGCGCCGCTAACCGTATAACGTTCGTTAAACACAAAAGTGAGCACGGCGCTGATGCCCATGCGTGTGTAATGCTGTTCCTTGCGACGTACCTGCTCTGACAAGGTCTCGTCCTGCAAAGCAGTTTGCGCTTACTCCAGCGAAAATCCGTTGTCAATGGCGAATTCCAGCAACACCTCCGATGCTGATATATTTTTCTGGTCAGCAAAATATGCGCGCGCAGCTCTTGCCAGCACATCAGTTTACTGGCAGTTAGAAATGATCACCGCGATTTTTCAATTGACTACGCGTCACGCCGCACCCAATGAGCGCGCCAGCCCAGGCTCAACGCTGAGTGTGACCGTCATAGGGTTGTGATCGGAACTGCACACCGGCCGCACCGAGGCGGTTTTTTTGTACAGTCCACGCACGAAAATATGGTCCAGCGCCATGCCAAACGCCTGCTTGCGATTGTCGCTGGCAAACTGCACCGGTTGCAACTGCAGTTGGTCGATCACTTCGTCAACAATAGTCAGCCGCTTGCGGCGCCAGGTATTGAAATCACCGGAGCAAATAATCGGCCCGTCGTGATGCGCAAACTCCTCAAGCACGCTTTCCAGCTGTTTTCTAAAACTGCGGATACCAGCCGTAAAGTTGATCGCATGGATATTGGCAACCAACAGAGTGCTACTCATACTCTGCAGGCGATACTCAGATATTAGCGCGGCTTTTGGCAGCCGGGTCCACGGCTCACGGTGGCTGTGTTGGGTGTGATTGACCGTTTGTGCTCGCGACAGTGTCATCACACCGGTGCGGTGGTCAGGCCGGGTAAAACCCGGAGCGAATGTCCAGCAACACGCTGCGCCAAACAGTTGTGGTATATCGTATTCCAGTTTGGCTTCCTGAATAGTTACCAGATCAGAGTCATGTGCCAGATGCGCCAGATCACGCTCCCAGCCGAGATGGCGTCCTTTGGCGATATTCCAGTTCAGAACTTGAATATGATGAGAATTCAGCGCTTCCGCTAGCATGCACTACTCATTAATGGATGGGTTAGA
>JBPCXM010000616.1:0-3632 GCA_051008535.1 Pseudomonadales bacterium
CAGTCAGCCCGATCGGTCATAATCGACGGGAACGACCCCTTGCAGACGGTCAGTAAATTTTACTTGGCGCATTTCTATTCAAACACCGAATGACAAAATCCGCCTAACTCCGGTCAGTCGCGTGATAGAATGTTGACCGACGCAGAAGACCGAGAACGGACATTGGCACCATCAGGATTTAACCTATCAAAAACCACCGTTTAATGTTGGTCAGTGCTATACCGGAAAAAGTCGCCCACCAATTTACGCGCCATCGTTCTGACGTATTTTAACGTTGTCTTAACACTAAAAAGCACAGGACACACAGCCTAAACATCTGTCAAAAACCAAGCATCCCGTTCAGCCCAACCGCCCCAAATCCAAGGCGGTTGGGCCCATGCTCTTAACAACCCTCAATCAAACCGCCCAATCTCAACACTCAAACCGCGATATAACAGTTTGTAGCCAGCCGCCTGGAACTCTTTGAGTAATTCAGCCCATCTCGGGTCCGGGTTTATAATCTCACGCGCCTTTCCCCACTCGGAGTAGCTGGGGTGCTCGACGACAACCGCAACGGTTCCCGTATCCTTACCAGCGGCATCAAGCATAAAGATACGGACCTTGGCTTTGCTTTTCGGATGTATTTCTCTGACCATCCCGTGTACCTTAGCCATCATGGTGACGAAGCCTGGTATATCCCCGTTGGCGTCGAAGTACGCAACTTCGAGGACCGGTTTTGGATCAGCCGCCGATACCGTCATAGGCAGCGTGACAAGAAGCACAGTGAAAAGTGCTGCAACAACAGTGTTTACTAATGTAGTCATAGTGACGTTCCTCCTTAATGAACTTGAGATGTCTACTGCTTACCGATTCAGTACTGATCGATAACCACTCGTACTACGCTGAATCAATTGATCGAGCGCATGACCATGTCTGATGCGCCATAGATCGGCATATCTACACTCGTTGAAAAGGTTGAATTATTATTGACGCTTAAGCTTACGCGATCGCTGGAATCGCGTTACTGATATCTGCCCCTACTTTATAGGTGCTTTACAATCCGTGTAAGGAATAAAATGAAACCGTTTCCGCGGTAGAGTTGTTTATCGCACCAACTAGTTCCCTGGCTGCGTATTTATTACTGTTAGTACGCCACTTTCTATCCAGTGTCCAATAGATAATCGATATTAAAATACGCGCGCTAAGACTCATAACATTTATCGGTTTTGACATCGCACGGTTGCGCTTCAGTCCATAGTGAGACAGCTCTTTCGGTAATGCCTCTGTTCCTTCGTTAAACACTAAAACGGATGACAGGTACGTCTAACTCCCAGTCGAAAACCTGCTATAACCCTATTGCATTCGCGTAGTATTGAAAATTAGGCCCCTTCTTCACAATCTCTCTCTGTATTCGATAATAAGTGTCTGTATTTAGGGTAACGCAATACCTGGTACTGATTGCGCACGCAAAGCCCGGACATTTTAATAAGAAAAATATTGTATTAATCCTTAATGAGAAATAAAGAGAAAAACGAAGTACGAATCAAAATTATTACTATGCCAACAAATTAAGAAACTATTCAACTATTGCAAACGGATGAAGTAACCTCTTGGAATAGCACTCGAAGAACCATTCAGAATCTAGCGAAAGCTGGTGTTGTAATACCGCATAAATATCAACGAGCCAACGGGCTGGTGTACAATACAAAGCCGCAGGTTGTGATAAAGCAGTGCATTTCCTGTTTCCACTGACAGCTGCCTGCCAGCGGCACCTGGTATTGCCAAGAACAGGGCGGACCCGCGCCATCTATCCTGCATATTGTCGGCGACCTCGTTGACAACCAACACCCGCCTGCGGAATTCAATATATCCACAATCAATTAGTGGTTAAGTTCATGCTCCGAAACGTTATTATAAGCACGTATCGGAGCAGCCTCTAGAGGATTAGTATGTAGATAAACGTACGACGCTGGAAGTGAATCCGTCAGCATTGCGCCCGCCGTTGTCGAACGTTTGTTTGGTGTCTATCTCTAGGTACCCGTCGGGAAAATAGATAGATTGCCAGGGAGGCTCTGTGAATATTCTAGCAGCCTTATTAGCCGCCACTCTTATCGCCCTTGCGTCATTCTGTCACTACTTTATTGCGATTAAACACATCGGGCACAGCGTCGCATACGCTTTATGCCTTTTTTTGTTGGTCGCTCTGGGTGGCACTCCAGGTTTTGCCCAGGACGGCAAATTCAGCCTTGTGCTGGAAGAGGTCATCGTTACCGCTACCAAGCGCGAACAGAGCGTACAAGACATTGCCGTGGCAGTCACCGCTCTTTCGGGAGCGCTTCTCGAAGAGGCGCAGATCAACGCCGCGGAGGATCTCGCTTTCCTGGTCCCCTCCCTGAACTTGCAAAAGGGCTTCGGTCCTGGCGGGACGTCCTTCTCCATTCGCGGCAAGGGTAACACAAACGGCAGCGCGGCGGCGGAGCCTAGTGTATCCGGGATGCTTGATGGCGTGGTGCTGGGCGGCTCCGGCCAGTTCTTTATACCACTGGTAGGCGTACAGCGCGTCGAAGTGCTGCGCGGGCCGCAGGGCACCTTGTTTGGCAAGAACTCCACCGCCGGCGTGGTCCATATCATTACCCAGAATCCCAGCGAGGAACACAGCGGCGAGATCATGAGCACCGTCGTCAATGACGATGAATATCGGGCAGGCCTGACGGTTTCGGGACCCCTGACGGACACCCTCGGCTACCGGTTCTTGGCCTACGGCAGCGACGTAGCGGGTTACACCGAGAACTATTTTGACGGCGACGAGTTGAACGGCAGTGAGCACTGGAGCCTGCGCGGTAAGTTGCGCTGGTTTCCCATCGATAAGCTGGAGCTTAAGTGGGCCAGCGATTACAGCGACCTTTCCAGTAAACCCGCGCCCCCGCTACGAAGTATTGAACCCTTTGGTGGCAACGACGCGGCGGTGCAGGATATTCTCGACATGATTGCACCCGTTCAGCCGGGTGAGGAAAACGAAACTGTCAATATCAACCGGCTACCCTTCGGCGACTCGAAGTCCTGGAGGCATTCACTGGAATTGAACTGGGAGATTGGCGAATTCATCCTGACCTCCATTACCGCCTACTGGCGTAATGAGGGAATCGGGACTGACGATAGGGACCACCAGCCCATTGACATCTTTGGTTTTGGACAGACTGAAAGCGGGGAACTAGACCGATTTACCCAGGAATTCCGCCTCACTTCGCCGGCGGATGGTAGCCTGAGCTACGTTGCCGGTTTGTTTTACTTTGACCAACATAAGGAAAGTAATGCCCGTCGCCAATTGGAAATTTTCCCTGGGCAACCCGGCATCGGGATCATGGATTTCGAAGTAGATACTGAAAACTGGGCAGCCTTCGGCGAGGTGACCTGGCATATCGCTCACAACTGGCGCCTCACCCTGGGTGCCCGCTATACCGAAGATGAACTGGGTTTTCTCATCGGTCGCACCGCCGAGGGTTTCCCTGAGGGCATTCCAGACCCCGTAGATCCTACCCCAGGCTCGACGGACGAGAGTGACCTTTCGGGTAAACTGGCCTTGCAGTGGGACTACAATGACGTCGGAATGACCTACCTGAGCTTTGCCCAGGGTTACAAGGGGCCGGCCTTCG
>JBPCXM010000617.1:0-6380 GCA_051008535.1 Pseudomonadales bacterium
GGCGCCGCGCAATAGTACGTCAGACTTTACCGGTGAGCTTGCATCGTTGGTGGCACGGGCCAACAGCTTTAAAAGTTTGACCCAAAATAGAGAGTCGCAATCTAGCCAGGTTAGATGCGCTTCACAGGTGTTCCTGTTCAGCACTAGGGCTCGCATGTTGTGCAGGGTATCGCCTCCGTATGAAAAATCAGTAAAATTGATGTTCAGCACATCGCCGGGGAAAATTGATTCAAAATTTCCCTGCAGGTAAAGCCCTCCAGTGCTGATGTTACTGGCAGCGTACTTGCCGAGTTCACAATCGTCACGCTGTAATTTGACGTCGAGTTCGACGTTAATTCTCGAACTCGCTCGCCGCTCTGCATAATGGTTTTCTTCTGATTGCTGAATGCAATTGGTTTCTTTATTCACCGCGGCTACCTGCTGGTTTGATAAAGTTTTTTGTGCATTAACCCGTGCGGAACACTGCCTTTATGGATTGGCTATTTGCTGCAAACGGCCGACTATTGTGTATGCTTGCAGAAAATTCTTAAACCCGTATTTGTATCTACGTACTAATGTCTACGTATTTATACGTAGTCAGTTTGAAAATAAGGCAACGCTTTGTTGAAAAGCATAACTGCAATACAATAGTTGACACCCCAAAAGATCTTTAACGTTACATACCATTAGTATAACAAGCGCTCATAAAGCCAGAGTGAGCCTAAGTAAAATGGTTAGAAACTTCTAACCAGAAATTTGATATTAAGTATGCGCATCGATCCTGCAGCCATGACCACTTTATCGGTACCACGTTTTGAGCAGAACCAGTCGCAAACGCTGGAAAGTCTGGCCGGCGTAATACTTGTGACCCTTGATATGGAAGGCTGCATTGAACAGATCAACGGTCGTGGTTGCATATTTTTGGGGTTTACGTCGCAGGAATTGATCGGTCAGAATTGGTTTGCGTGTTGCGCACCCGAACCGGAACGCCAGCAGGCCGAGTACACCAGCCTATTGGCGAGTGTCGCGGAATTTCCCGAGCATTTACTTGGTCGCGTGCAAACCCGGTCGGGTGAGGTGCATAGCATTTTTTGGCATAGCATGCTACGCAAAGACTCGCGGGGTAGAGTGCAAGGGGTACTGAGATCGGGTATCGATTTGTCCGCCAGCGGTACTGCATTGGCGTCGCTTGTTGGAGACTTGGCCAAATATCATGAAGCGCAGCAAGAACTGGCGCGACGACAGGCGGAGATCAATCGCGCCCGCAAGCAATTGGCCTTTGCGTCGCGCATGAGCACCCTCGGTGAAATTGCAACCGGCATTGCTCACGAAGTGAACCAACCACTCGCCGCGATTGCAAGCTACGCAAAGGCTGGCAGCCGCCTGCTCGAAAACGGTAATCTAAGCATGGATGAAGTGCGCGAACTACTCGACAAAATCAGTGTCCAGGCGCAACGTGCGGGAACGGTGGTACACAAGGTTCGCAGCCAAATTAGTCCACCAGACAAAAAACATCGCTGTATTAACATGAATACTTTGTTGCGCGATACGCTAGACCTGCTAGATGTTGTCAATGATGCCGCGGATACAAAGATCGAACTTGATTTGGCGTCTGAATTGCCGGCGGTTGAAATGGATATTATTGATTTGCAACAAGTCGCCTTGAGTCTTATCCGCAACGCGATCGAAGCTATGCGTGACAATGAATCAGTTCCGAAGATACTTCGACTGTGCACGCGCGTGGTCGAACCGAACAGTGTGCTGGTGTCAATCACAGATAATGGTAGTGGTATCATGCGACAGCATGCGAGCAGCATCTATGAGCCCTTTTTTACTACCCGTAAAGATAGCATGGGCATGGGGTTGGCTATTAGCCGCTCAATTATAAGTGCCTACGATGGCGTGCTGCGACACTGTCCAGCTAAACCGCGTGGCAGCAAGTTTTATTTTGCCGTGCCTGCGATTGTGAGGCACGACTAAATGCTTACCAGTGCTCAAACTGTGTTTATTGTTGACGACGACGCGGCAGTGCGTGATTCGTTGCAAATGCTCGTGCGTTCTAACAATTTAGCTGTGCGGACCTACGATAGCGCCAGTAGTTTTTTGGAGGAATACTCGCCAGAACAAAGTGGTTGTCTGGTGTTAGATGTTCGAATGCCAGATATCAACGGTCTAGAGCTACAACGGATACTCGAGAAAAAGCATTTCAAAATGCCTATTATTTTTGTCAGTGGACATGGCGACGTGCCAATGGCGGTGGAGGCAATGAAAGCGGGTGCGATGGAGTTTCTGCAGAAGCCTTTTAGCGATCACGAACTTCTGGAAAGTATCGAAGCTGCGCTGCAACGCGACCGCAACTACAGGGCCTCGTTGCTGCAGCATGAGGAGTTTGATAGTTTGTTGCATACGCTCACGCCGCGCGAACACGAAGTCATGACAAAAATGATGGACGGGTATGCGAACAAGAAAATAGCCAGCGATCTAGGTATTAGCCAGCGTACCGTGGAAATTTACCGTGCTAACGTCATGCATAAACTGCGAGTAGGTTCGTTAGCAGAGTTGATGAAGCACGCGCTAGCACATGACTCGCATGGCAGCTAATTGAGTGTGTTGGACGTCTCTACTCGGTGTTTTATTGAGAGGCGCATCCAGGGATCCACTGACTTTTAAAACCATCACTGACGACAATGGCACCAATTTCCATCTGTACAAAAAGATTGAAGACAGCAGCGATGTGCGATTCTACTTTGCAATTCCTTATAGTTCCTGGAAACGATGCCGTAATGACAACAGCCAATGGCTTGATTCGACAATAACTTCCGAAAGAAGCTGCGTTGTCCACGCTCACGCAACAGCAATGTGAATTTGTTACGGACAAGCTCAATGAGCGGCCGAGGAAACGACTGAAATACAAAGCGCCAGAAGAGTGCTACTACAATGTGTAATGACTATTGTCGCAGTTCAAACTTGATACTAAGCGACGCTCAGTTTCGACAGGTGCTAATGACGGGATTTTAACCATCGACGAATGTCTGCGATTACCTCGCTTTTATGCGATTGACCACTGCCATCCACAAAGCCATGATTAAGACCTTCGTACTCTTTGTAAGTGATGTTTGTACGCTCGATGCGCTTGAGGGCTTGGATCATCTCACGTGCCCCTTCTGCTGATACGCTCTGGTCGTTTGAACCTTGGATAGCGAGTATGGGCACCGACACATTCTTGAGTTCCATAAATTGGTCGAACTTGAATGCAGATGCCCACCAAGCATAGGAATGGCCGCTCATCGTTTTGTTTGGTGTTGGATTTTTCTGCACTTCATTAAATATGGCGGCAATTTTGTTGTATTCGCGCTCAAGTTCTGTGTTTTTTAAACCTGCCGATACTAGTGAACTACGTACACTGCCTAGTACATCATTTTCGAACCAACGCGACCCAAAACCGAATATGATAAGACACTCTGTTTCCGGTAAAATTGTCGCCAGGCGCTCTCCGACGCTTGTTCCAGAAGAACCCGCGAGGATTACCAGTTTGCCATTCCACCAGCTGGCATCGTGGCGAAGTTTTGAGATCACTTCTGTATAATCGCTAACTCTTTGCTCCAAAGTGTTGTTTCTAAGGTATTCGGTAGGGCAGTCAGCTCGCCCTTCATCATCAGCCCACGGGAGATCGTTTGTAATGCCATACTTTTCTACCAAAAGAATGGCATGATTTGGAGCAGCCGCTGTATATTGCTCAATCGAAGGATTCCACACTATTGAGTTACAATCAGAACCTTGGATTACAACTAAAAGTGGTTGAGATTGCCGGCTTTCGTCGCGATCAACGTAGTAATTTATTGTGCTACCATCTTGCCGCGTTAGAGATTCGTTTTTTTGTTCCAGGGCGATTGTTAAACCTGACACTGCAACCGATGCGAGTGTTGCAACGAGCTTACAAAGGATTTTCTTCATCTCCCGCAATTTTATAGACTCGCTAGTGCAATCTGGAAATAGTAGCTATGAAAGAAAGAAAACTACGCGAACTCAGTCTCATTTTACTGGTAATACTAGGCATGATCGCGCTGCTTTTCGGTTGCAGTGGGTTAGAGGAGGCACAGGCACCAGAGGCGCAAGCCGTTTACCGTACGATCTTGCCTCTATCGGATCCGAAGTTCAAGGGGAAGATTGAAAAGAGGCTTGATGCCTCTACGCCTGATTCGCCCGAAGCAGTAAAGGCGCCGGAAGGTGCTCCCAATGTCCTGCTCATCATGGGGTACAGACATTATCGAATCATTCAAGAAAACCTTGTTAGGACAAGTCTTTGGTTTAAATCGAGTGTTAAACTAAACAATATTCTTGAAATAAATTGATGGATGGTATGGTGGGAAACTTGGGTCAGAAACACGTTTTTCTTCAGCTTCGTTAGGCGAATGGAGATAGATCGGATGTCAGTAAGAATCTACTTCACCATTTTCGTGCTCATTATTCCGATGTTCGCAATTGCGAATGACGTGACGCCCGTACCACTATTCATCGTGCACTTTGAGACAGGCGCGAATTGGAACAAGTCCCTGCAACCGGCAGAACAAGCAAAATTCCAAGAGCATTCTGCGAATCTGAATAGTCTGAGGGACGATGGTACTATTGTGTTTGGTGCCAGATATGGAGACCTCGGGATGATCATTATCAAAGCAAAATCTTTGGAAGCGGCCAAACTCTTATTGGAGGCAGACCCGGGCGTGCGATCGGGCATTTTCAATTTCCGGGTCGAATCGCTCAGCGTGTTCTACCCGTGGCAGCAGTAATACTTAGCATCACTCTGATGTTCCTCATCTTGTGTAGCACCTGCGAAATTTGTGCGTGGGCTAATTCAGAAGTTTTTAGCAGTTGACAGCTTGAAGAATGAGGCGTATTACAGCCTGTGTTCGCCACACTTTGACTGTCGGGTTGGTGCACCTATTCGTTCTATACAGGGTTGACAGTTATGGTTGCTGTGTCACTCATTGATGTCATCAAATCGCCGAGACAACCCGAATGTCAGGTGTAGTTTTACAGTCCGTTCTTACATGCCCTGAGTGTGGCCATGAAAAAGAAGAGACAATGCGCACAGATGCGTGCCAGTACTTTTATGAGTGCGAGTCGTGCCACAAAGTACTAAAGCCACTTGCTGGCGATTGCTGTGTCTATTGTTCCTTTGGTTCAGTCAAGTGCCCACCAATCCAGGGAGGCGAGTGTTGCGTGGGGTGAGCGCCTAAAAACCGGATAGCGAGACCGTGAGGGTCTCGATGTTCGTCTGTTATGCACACTAATTCAGAACAAATATTATGAGTAATAGAATCCTGAATATCAGCGGTGATCTTGATTATCAAGGTGCGATCGTTCCGGGTGAACTAACAGGTATAATTCTTGGGGCACCCGATGGAAATGGTTTTACGCTGATGCTAGATGGACAAGGTGGAATTTATTTCGACGACGAAATTTTTGTGAATGATGCGGAGAAGAAGCACCTCTATCCTTTCGTGCTTATGGCAACAAGGACTGCAAGTGACAAGCATGAAATGGGGTCAGTTGAACGTATCCTTGAGGTGCTATAAGCATGATGAAAAGTGATCGCCGCCGATCGATGCCCGCGCGGTGATTGATCAGATGAAGAGAACGTTCGACTTGTTGCACAATATCGTCGAAAGTCTCAGAAGAATAGCGCATTGCCCATCACCGTAGTTTCATTCTTTCAAGTCTCGCTGTCAGTCGGTTCGGAGATATCGTGCCAGGCTTTCTGGTATCGAGTAAGAGTTGATTGATTCGATCAATAACTCCATCAGAATCGCTTTTATCCGATTTAGCAAATGAAGATTCTTGCAAGTCTATGATAACTAGAACATTCATGATGATGCCTGAGGTCTAAGGGCGAACATAACGCCGTAAACACAGGCGAGCGATAACGAGTCCAGCCCACGCTTTTTGTGGGCGATTGTGATTTGTCTTGTTAGGTTTTACCCTTCGGCATAAAGCGATGTAGCCAACGCGCTCCACTACTGTGGTCGATGTTTCCATTTCTGCGCCACCCAACAAAGGACAACAACCTCTATCAAGGAACCCGGCAATGCGACAAAGAGAACATCCGCACTCGCTAGATTAAGATTGAACATAGACAACCATGTAATACCAAATGTTGCGGACCAAACTAACACCGCTGAACGCAATACGCTTGACCAGTTTCGCCCATACTTGTGTTCATTAAGATCGGTTACGATGACAATGCAAGCAATAGCAATTGCCAGCCACAATAGCCAAATAATCCATGTCACGGCACCCCAATCTGAGACGTCTTTAGGGGGAGGCACACCAATTGATGATAAATGTTGATTGAGTAATGGAAAAACGGTTAGCGGTGCACGAAACGCCTCCATTGCCATGAA
>JBPCXM010000618.1:0-5558 GCA_051008535.1 Pseudomonadales bacterium
CAACAAGACCGCACAAGACGCCGCACTCAAAGCACAGCTCAACCCCCACTTTCGGTTTAACACGCTCAACCTGATTTCCGCAGAAAGCGAAGAAAACCCGAAAAAGGCCGGTGTGGTTGTGGACCAGCTGGCGGACCTATTGCGGGCAGTATTGCAGGCATCCAACCGACTGCAATCGTCTCTTAAGCAGGAAGTTGAAATCGCGCAACATTACCTGGAATTGCAAAAGCAGCGTTTTGAAGGCCGACTGGAATATGCCATTGACGTGCAGGAAAATTTGATGCTGATGTCCGTGCCTCCCCTATTGCTACAACCCTTAGTTGAAAACAGCATCGTACATGGGTTCTCTAAACGTAAAGATACAGGCCATATCCAAATCACCGCCACCGCGGCTGACAAACAATTATGCATCCGCGTTGTGGATGATGGTGAAGGTTTTGATACCAGAACGCTTAACGTGGGTCATGGCATTTCTATTGTCAAAGATACGCTTGCGCTGCTCTATGGCGATGACGCCCTAATAAAGATTGATTCAAAACAAGCCGGTTTACATAATCCTTCAGGCACCGTCGTAGAGCTGAGGATTCCACTACGCTAAATTTGGAGTTGATGAACACTAACTATAGCCAGGAGCCATAATCAAAAAACTATGCCCCCACAGACTTTGACAAAAAAACGCTCGCTCATTGTGGATGATGAACCTGCCGCCCGACGAAAACTGCGACGACTACTCGCAGAACATGAAAATATTGAGATCGTGGGCGAAGCCGATGACGGCTTGAGCGCCAAACAATGCATCGAAACACTAAACCCTGATATTGTTTTTCTGGATATCCAGATTCCAGAACTAGACGGTCTACAAGTGGCCATGGCTACCCGGCATATACCCTATCAACTTATTTTTGTCACCGCCTTTGATCAGTACGCAATTTCCGCCTTCGAAACCCATGCCATTGATTACCTCCTCAAACCCATTAAGCAACAACGCCTGACACAGTGCCTCAAGAAAATTGATCACCTGCATGCCGTCGTGCGGCCTGAGCAATTGCAACAAATGCAATATGAGCTCTATCCCGACACACCACAGACTCAAATTGCGATACGCCGAGGCGCAGCCACCCTGATTGTTGACTCAGGCCAAATAGGATATCTTGATACCATTACCGGTTATTGCCGTGTCCATTTGAATGCCCTAGGCCAGGCGCAGCAAAAAACGGATACGCTTATAAGCGACGCGACGCTGGATTTTATGCTGCAGCAGCTGCCAAAGACCGAATTCCTGCGAATCCATCGCTCCTACGTCGTGAACCGGCAGCAGATTACGTCCTACTTCACAGAGCAGCGGCGCGTTTACATTACGTTGCGCGATTTTGCCGGACAACGCTTACCTGTATCCCGCGCCAATGTCAGCCAGGTCAAACAATACTGGCAGACCCTTTAACCTAGAAACCTCAGTTGCACCAATGGACCAGGCTGGCGGCCCCCGCAACGATTGCCGAAGGCACAAAGCCTAGTGTGGGGTAGGCGCTAAAGGGCCTTTATTCCGCCTATACATTTTCGCAATGTTTCTCTGCTTTAAAGGTCCGCTTTTTTAATCAGAAATAATCCTACATTGTCCGAAGCTGGCCGGCTAGAGACGATGGCTACGGTATTTCCCGCAAACCCAGATCGTCTGCACCTAGGTGGCTTTTGTCGGTGGGAATTTTTCGCCGGTCATCTTCCTTAAAGTGGCTCCCCCCTTGTTTTGAGCCATTGGAGTACGATGCCTTTGGGCGCCACCCTAGGCGAGCCTGAATCAGGCTGAGGGTAGAATTTCACGATTAGATTACATCAAAAAATGAATTCCGAGATCCGGAATTCTTACGCATCTGTGATAAAGGCCTTTACAACCCATCAACTAAAACACCCAATAGTACGCAAAGTGAGACTAACAGGCATGACATGACAGTATGATGTATGTCGCCCGTCAAGTGGGACTAGATCAGCCAGTTGGTCGGGTGGCTTCTTACAGAACAGTAAATTAGTACAACATTGGGTAGTAATACCAGACTCGGCTTACTGCTACCTATGTAGGAAGATCTTCTTCCCTGCACTTGCAGTACATTCGCTCGAAAAACAAGGACAGTCAAATGAATAATATTATTGTACGACAAATTCGTTTTATGAAATCCCTTTTAACTATTGCTTCAATACTCGTGTTGGCCGGTTGCAAGATCAACGTTACCACGACCGAGGACGCCGAAGATGCCAACCTCCACGATGGCATTTGTCATATCTATTCCGGCACTCCACCGGCGAGTCCGCAAGACCGCGTGTGCAGTCTTAGAGCGGCCATTGCCCAAGCACAGTACAACGTCGAGGATAGTCTCGTCATACATCAGGTCATCGTACCAAGAGGCACTTACCAATTGAGCCTGGAGGAACCGCTTGCGCTCAATTCGGCAGGAATTATAATTCAGGGGGCAGTTACAGATAGAACAATCATCGACGCCAACTATAAACACCCTGTGTTTGCTACGGAAAATAGAAGCAAGATCCAGGTTAAACTGACCCAACTGCATCTGAGTAAGGGCGTACCACGAGGCGATGGGCCTTCAGTCCTAAACGTCGGAGGTGGATCGGTTGATCTTGACCAAATAGAGTTTTCGGGTAATCAAGGACCGTTACTTTTTGTCGGCGGAGGGGCTACCTTGACCGGCTCTCAAGTGTATATGCATGGAAACCGGGGGGGCATTGTCAACTGGGGTCGTCTTGACTTGGTGGATTCCTCGATCACGGATAACATCCTAAACCGATGGGCGCCGGTGAGTAACCAGCGTGGACAATTAAAATTGACGAACGTAACTATCAGCGGCAACCGTGCCACCGACCAAGGACGCAGCTCCTTCGGTAGTACTATTCCAGTTGAGGCGGCAAGTGCTGTGCTCTTGGGAAGAAATAGTCGCGCCGAGTTAAACAATGTCACCATTGCCTACAATTCGCTGACTATCAACGGTAGATTGAGCATAAATTCACATGCCGCCGGTTTGATAACGGTCGGTGATGGCGCCTCCACCGTGACCAATATCAGAAACTCTATCATTACCGAGAATAGTGTTACGACCAGATGGCGTTGGGGGGGCTTCTCGATCAAAAACTGTTCTGGGCGGGTGTCGAGCCTGTCACATAGTTTGGTAGGAATAAGTTCGACTCCTGCACATGTTGCATGTGACGTACAACAATCCTCGAACAATATCTACGTCGATACTGTTGGCCCCCCTGCCGCGCGGCTTGGACGATTGGCATTGAATCAAGGATCTATTCCCACTCACTCCCTTTTACCAGACAGTCCTGCGCTGGATTCTGGCGCACCGAATCGCGGTGGCTGTGCAACTCGTGACCAGCGAGGAGTGCCCCGCCCCCAAACTCTAGGCGTCAATCAGGATAACGCCAGGTGTGATATGGGTGCGTTCGAAGCCGGCAACCACGCATCAAAAGTAATTGAATTCAGGTTAGTTGATACCGCCAACAACATGGAGCGGGTAATTCGAACCGGTGATTTACTCTTGGCGGAAGATTTGCCCGAAAACTATACGATCAGAGCGATCACCACTGGCTCACCAGGTAATGTGAATTTCGATTTGTTGGGGAACAATATTCAAACGACTTTTGACGACCGTAGAGCTCCCTTTGCCCTAACAAGGGAGCTGGAAAACGGCGAATATACTTTGCGTGCGACCCCCTATGCTCAACCAGGCTTTCCGCGAAGCGCTGGTGGCGTGTCTAAATCCATTACATTCTCGGTTTTCAGAGAGTAGCTTTGCGGCCGATATCGGTATGTTTGATTTTGATACTCTAAAAATAGTCGGCTAAGCGTTGTTTGTCACCTCGCATCGCTTGTCCGACTAATCGTAAGGTAAGCGCTCAGTCCAACAGAATATCACGGTCAGGCAACAGCGCCTCAATCTCCTCGAGGCTGGTGGCCTTCGGCAAATCTGTAAATACCTTCCGCAGGTAACGGTATGGTTCGATTTTATTCGCGCGTGCCGTTTCGATTAAACTATAAAGGTTAGCCGTGGCGTTGGCACCGACGATGCTGCTACAGAAAGGAAAATTCTTCCGACTAGGCACGAGTGGCCTTATAGCATTCTCGACCAGGTTGTTGTCGATTCTCAGATCACCGTGCTCCACGTAAACAATCAGGCTCGGCCAATGCTTGTGCATGCAGTTCAGGGCTTTGCCCAGTGCGGATTGCCCTGGGCACCAGTGGCATGATCTTGCCCACTAACGGGAGACACGGGCGAAATCGGCATCAGTGAATTCACACGCGAAGAGGGCTTGACCATCTGGCGTGAACTACGTTCTGGCAGTTCGTCAGCGCACTATGATGAGGGGCAAAACGATGGGTGACAACGAAGCGGCAACACAAGGCGCTCACCAGCTTACGCTTTGGCTAGCAACTAGCGGCCGTACCGCTTGGATAAGTTGTTATCCAGCAGGGTACGCACAAGCTTGGATTGCTGTCATCGGCTGACTTGGTAATGTCGAGGATCGTTCGCTAATCAGCACGAAAAGTACTCGTCGCGGCGCGGTCGGTTGGCGAAGCGAAAAATATTCTCTACAAAGTGGCAGCACTGCAGGCATATGCCCGCCAAGCAAAAGACGCCGACCTTGAGATGGCAGCGGCTGAAATCAGACTGAGAGCGCGGCGCAGAGACGGTGAGCTTAGCTCGGTTCTAGAAACATCAGAGGGTGCCCGAACCGACCTTGCTGAAAATGAACCTCTTCCTGATGCTGGTAAGAGGTTGAAAAAAAGAAGCGCTGCAGTATGCTGGATTGTCAACGAGCGAAGCAAATCGTTGTGAGAAAATAGCAGCTATACCTGTTGAGAAATTCGAAGCTGTGATCGCTCACGCAAAAGAAACTGGGCAGCCCGTCACATCATCATATTTTGAGCGGGCAGCACAGCAGGCGGTTAACAAAGAATCTCACGACGAGTTGCGCAAAGCTGCTGAATAGATTGACCCGCCATCGACACTTTACAAAACGATGGTGATGGACCCACCCTGGCCCATGCAGAAAGTTAAGCGCAACGTCAGGCAGAATCAGGTCGGATTGGATTACCTGACCACGAGCGAGGAAGAACTGAGCCTTACTAGCTAAAATCTAAACTGACAGAAGAAAAAAACGGATCTAGATCTGATCTTTCAGATTACGAAATATTGGATATCTCTAATCGCCTAGCTACGGTTATTTGTCAATTGGCTTCCACAAAAATCCACGCTAAAAAACAACGCAACCCGCCAAATACATACGTTCCGATGTGAAAGGCGAAAGGCCGGTTACTGGCGCTGGAATTTGGCACTATTATCCCCACGTAGGGTATGCCCAAATTGATGCAATAATATGTTCCAAGATTGTTGTATTTTTCGGCCTAATACGACAACTTTAGCCACAACGAATCGTTGATCCAACATGCTGTGCGCTTTACCAGTACGGTTGTTTATTTACTGGCTTTGCGTTTTGCAGATTTAATCAGCGATTCAATCTCGACATGTTGTTCTTCCTCATCTCTACCC
>JBPCXM010000619.1:0-44390 GCA_051008535.1 Pseudomonadales bacterium
CTTCGCTTGTTGTTGTGAGAACTCACCGGTCGCCAATGCCGCCTGCGCCGACGTGCCCGGCCGCAAACTAAACGCCGGTAGGAAGCAACCCGGGCATTGCCCACAGTTTTGCCAATCGTCTTGAGTAATTCCTTTCACGGTGAGATGACCCGACGCGCCGGCGGCGACATGATTCATCTTTGCCTGTTCCACCTGTGTTTCGCATTGCGCAGATTCGGGATCGCCGCATTGGCGACGAATAATCTCCCCGGCTTGCCAGCAGCAAGGAATATAAGCGTCGGCGGGTGGCGGGCAGTAAGCCTTGCCAGCCACGTCGTAAGCGACCCCGCGCCAGGAACGATACTCTTCGGAGTTGCCATGCCCAGAGAAAACCTCGATTAAATTTTGCCGATCGCCACCAGCGGAGTCGCCGTGGAGTTGCTTTTCCCAGTTGCTGCCCGGCGGTGTATAAAGACCCCAGGCGTTGCCATGCGGAATAACTATGTATTCGCTGCGCCACTCATTAAGGCGGGCAAACAGATCAGCAGGCGTGCCCGCTGATTCGTGGCAATCTACGGGCAGCTTGGTGCTGTTAACTGCCGGGTCGCAGGCTTTCGTCCCAAACGACTGCAATGTGTATTTCAAATACTGCCAATGCTCGGCCCTGTTCGCCGGATCATAAAAAGGCCGCAGTAGCCGGTCTTTGAGCACATCCCAATACGGCATACCGACATTAAATTGATTGGAACCATCACTGCTGCTAATTGGCCGGGCCGGCAGTTTGGCGTCGGCTAAATCGCGAAGAACAACGTTTTTGTGACCGTAGTGATTATCCGGCGAGGGTCCAATCTGGGTCCACTCCCAGCCCAGAAAAGACACCATATCGGGATTGTTAGCACTACCGGAGACGGCGTTGCATTGCCGAATCAGGTCGCGGGTATTTTGCCAACGCGCGGGGCTGAGAAACTCGGCGTGGTCGTTGATGCTCCAGAAGTCCAATCGCGAACAATAGCGGGCAAAGTCGCACGCGTCGGCCGGTGGGTGAGCGCCATCGCCACCAAAAAAACTCAGGCTTTTTTCGAATGCATCCATGGAGTAAGTGGTGTGCACGTGCAAGTCGCCGAATAAGATTTGCGTGCCATTAGCCTGCGGCCCGGTTGCGGTTAACGCGCGCGCTACGGTACTCGGCTTGCCCACAGCTTCATATACATCTTGGCCGCAGCTGCAGAGTAGTAAGCCGAGCGCGGTATATGCAACAACAATAGCGACATTGTGGAGAGGTTTATGCTTCATCACGGCATTGCGCAAACTTATGTGGCAGTTTAGTCAGCTTGCACTTCCTTTATTGCGTTTTCGACTGGCCCAAGCATAGAAGCGGCGCGCGGGTAACCGGAATACTGGGCAATCATCAACAATAGCTCGCGCAATTCATCCGCCGTCAATTCTCCATTTTTTAGCGCAGCTTTAGCCTGTATACCGAAAGTCATGGATTCACCTTTTTCGGCGATGATACCGAGCAACAACAGGCGACGATCACGTATCGACAGAACATCTCGTGACCACACCTCGGCAAACAGCTGCTCAAGCATGACATCGGTAAAAGTATAACCTTCTTCGGGAACAACCACGTCGCCTGCATATACTTTGTTAATTACCTGCAAGCCTTTGGCCCGGCGTTCAGAATCGCTCATTTAGATTTCTCCTCACTTTTGATGTGTGGGGAAGCGTGACGACACCGCAGCATAAAAGACGCCCGCAGCCGAAACACCTCTTCCTCTTTTTGATTGTACATCTGGCAGCATGACCGCACGATGCCTGCGGCCGAGTTGCTTTTCGAGTGCCGCGTTTCTTCAACGGTAGCGATGTTGACCAGCGTATCGCCGGCATAGACCGGCTTTAGCATTCGCAACTGATCAAATCCCAGTGATGCTAATGGTTGCTGCACGGCACCACTTTCCCACTGTTGACTGATGGCACAAAATATCGAAAAGATATGCGCGGAACAGCAAGTGAGCCCACCAAAAATAGACTCTATTGCCACCTCCTCATCAATATGAAACGGCTGTGGGTCCCATTGCTTGGCGAAATCTATAATCTCTTGCTTGTCAACCGTGTAGCTGATAGAGCGATGTTGTTGTCCAATAGTGTAATCTTCGAAATAAAACGGCTCGCCCCGCATTTTACTCATCACTGTGTAGTCCTAAATCAAGGGGGTGATAATATCTAGCAGGAAAAATACCAACATGCTCGCCGCAAGCGCTTCGACAATCACTTTGGACAAAGGCCAATTTTCGTCTGCAGCCTCGTCAATGCGATAAGCAAAGGGAAAACTCACCAGAAAATAGCAGGCATAGAACGCTGAGCCGTACTTCAGCATCCAACCCAAGTCTTTGTAGTAGAAGAAAGGCTTATTGGCATCGGTCGCTACCAGTCTCGTTTCAGCCCAGGCAAAAAAATACGCAAACACAACAGTGACTATAACCACAACCCAGGGACCAATGTTGAGGCGCGACGTAAATATTCGGCGCATAAAAACAAAGGCCAAACTGTGATAAACGACAAAAAAAGCGGCGGCGTTAAAATACATGCCTAGCGGGATTTTTTGTTCGCCGCTGCCAACCAACACAGCATCCCAGTAGAGGCTTACTTGTGGAAAGTGGTACACCATTCCGAGTACATCGAAAAAATACTCGGTAAAAAAATAGGTCGCCGCAAAAGCGAAGACATAGTTCCAAACGTTAAACTTAAACCAATACGTTTGGAACCAGCGGCGCCCAAAAGCTGTTTCATTGTGAATCAGCAATGGCACAATATACAACGGCGCGAGCATAATTATATTTTGCCCAATGTGCCAAAGATTACCAGCGTCCATCCAGCCGAACGCCTGCTTGCCCACATTGAGAAAAAAGAAGAAAGGCAGATAACACAAAAAGAATTTTTCGCCCCAGGCTTTGCTAGGGTTTTTGGAGAACCAGTATCCCTTTTCGGAAGTAGCAATCACAGCATTTTGCATTGGTTCAACCTTGTGGAAACAATCTGGGCAGCTGTTGTTTTTGTAAATGTCCCGCCTCTACCAACCAGCACAAGCTATCGGCAAAGGTTTTTTCCGGATCGCAAAATGACAAGCCAAGCTCGGTAAATTTTTCGCTCGGCTTTACGTTTGGCCACTGAGTACTATAACGCATCGTTTCCGCGGAGATGGGCGAATCGACCGTGGTAAATAAGCGTCTGAAATCGTAGAACCGGCCCATCGCCCGAAAAACCCAACCTTTTGCCGGTACGCGCTTGAGTGTATAACCCGACACCTTTTCCAGTAAATCAGCTAACTGCGACCAGGTTAGGTAGGGGCCGGGTAGCAAGTAACGCGCTCCGCTAGTGGATTCTTCCAATAGAGTTACAATAAAAGACGCCAGGTCACGCACATCAACGTGTTGCATACCACCTTCGGTAATTCGAAAGCCATCGTTAAAACGATGAATGAGCGCTTTGAAGGCATCAGACAAGCCGGGGTCGTTGGGGCCGATCACACCTCCCGGGTAGACGATATCCACAGCGGCACCGTTGTTCTGCATCTCGCGCACCGCCATATCGGCCTCAACCTTGCTACGCCCGTAAGGCATTCTGGAAGGCGACAGCGGTGCCTGTTCGGTTACCTTGCTAGCGTCAGTATTAAAAATGGCGGTGATACTGGAGACATGAACAATACGTCGGATGCCAACATCAGCTGCAGTACCAATCACATGCTTCACGCCATCGACATTGGTTTTAAATAACACGGCGGTGTCGTCACCCTTGATAGGCGTAGCCGCGGCGGCATGTACTACGGCGTCGCAACCTACTATTGCACTGCGCACGCTGGCAGCGTCGGTAACATCGCCGCGTTTCAGCGACAGCATCGATGTACCGGCCTGGGAATAGACGCTGCGCGCCTTACCCTCGTCACGCACCAACAGCTGCACTGCATGGCCCAGCCCGAGCAACTGCCGGGTAACATGAGAGCCAACAAAACCCGTGCCTCCAGTTACCAAAACTCGCACTATCTAAACCCGAATCCACTAACAGCTTGATAAAAATGTGTTTTACGGCGCATACCAAATTGCAGAACTGATCGCCCTTTCCTGCAGAGTCGCCGGCTTTGGTGCAGCGATGCCCAACTTCCTCGCATCGTAGGTTGTCCAACGTGGTGTGGGAATTTCGATAACGCGCGCATAGTAAAACGCTTCATTGGTTGGATCAAAATCCGGATCGCTCCACACGGTCGCAAGCCTGCCCGCACCAATCACATTGGCGTAACTTGCATTGCGCACGTGGACGATGTTACCGACAGAAGGGACTTTGCCAGTGACCGGATCCGGGACGCGTTCTCCCGAGGCGGCGACATCAAAGACTTTCTCATGGCTAGATCCGCTGGCGTCAACCCAACCTTTGATAATCTGCACGCGGTCCAAATTGGCCCCCTCCGGGTCTTTCTCTGCCCATACCGCAAACGTCGGTGCTGCTACATTTTTCTGCTTGGGTGGCAACACACCTCCCATCGGCACCCCAGCTGCGTAAGCTTGCCTTACAGCATTCGTTCGGTCGAACAGCGATGTTGTATAGCGCCAACCGCCGAAAAAGCGCAGCCTAATTCGCGACCCCGAAGTTGCGTAAGTTTCCTTGCGTCGCATCGCGTCAAACAGGGAGGCGCGCGTGTTCTCCTCGGCCCATACTGCGGCCAAGCCTGCGGCACTCCACATCCCACCGCGGTTTTGACTCTTTGGCAGCAAAGTGGCTGTGTTCATGCGTAACGCGGCGCTGCCGTCCATGATTGGTAGCTTACCGTGGTAGTTATCCTCCTCCACCGGAGAGCTGGCGTTGTGACCGTCGCTGCTACCAATGACACCGAATTTGTATGGATTAAACCCCTCGCTATGCGACAATTCTAGTCCAGTGCGCAGTGCGTCGCGCATATAGCCCCCCTTAGCTTTGGCGATACCGCCCTTTTGCCTGAGCAACAGTTCATAGATTTCGAAATCCGCGAATTCGTCTTCAGTCGATAGTATTGGATGCGTTTCCGATGTTCCTTTGACCTGCATGATCTCACTGATGGGTTCATAACGCATGCGCAGCGCCGCATATTTTTCCGACAGCGGCTCACCTTGGTAGTTACGTTTTTCCCACATTCTACCGTTGCTAACATTGCTATTATGCGGAATCGCAAACGCTTGCATGTCTCGCCTATTCTGCTTATCAAGCAAGCGCCACAAATCTTCCGGGTTGGCGGAGTCCAGAGAGCTGTATGGTAGTTTCGGTACGCGCAGGCCACGGTAAATTACATTGCGGTGTAAATTGTCGCCGTCCGGCATAGAACTCCATTCGTAGGCAATAAAAGTGGTAAAAACGCCGGGTTGGTAATGTTGCTGAGCCGCGTCTATGGTCTGCTGCCAGGCGCTACGCATGACCAAATCGGCATCGTCATCGAATTCAATATCCTTTAAATCAAAACCCAGCACGGTTTGCAGATAGGTTTTGGTAATTGCGAAGCGACTGCCGTTGATCAACACATCACGCAATGAACGACGCGACAACGGCAGATCAGGATTCATCGCACGAACGACTCCCAAGTATTCCGAGTGGTCGGTAACAGCGGCAAAGTCCAGTGGTCGCGATATGCGAATCGGGTAGCCGGCAGCGTGCTCAATGGTCCCGCCCTTGGCAAAAGTGTAAGCGTCATCGGGCAGGGCCCGCACCCCCATCGTAAAGGCGTCGGTGGAAAGGCTGGTGTGAATATGCAGGTCGCCGAAAAAAACGTTCTTATCTGGATTAGCTGCTACGGCGGGTTTTACAGGTGGCGGTTTCGCGGCGCTTGGCTTGTAGTTTGGATACAAACTTGGATCGTGCACTCTGCTGCAACCGACCAGAGCGATCAGAACTAACGACATGAATAATTTTCGCGGATTTATCATGTACGACTACGTGTTACCAGAAACGGCTGTACTATTGCGCACCTAAAAGGATTATTTTTCCTGCGCGGCGCAATCATACAAGGAAAAAGGCCACGAGTCTCGGCGGAGGAAAAACCCGTGCACTGCGCTGGCATCGATTTCGTCGTTACGATGTTTAGACGACAACCTTTATGCACAACGTTGTCGCGTGGACTTGACAGTAAGGATGGAAAGCAACAGGCTTGCCAGAACTAAGCCGCCTGCAGTGACCCGGCTTATTCTAGGAGCACAAGCATGATCATCAGCAATATCGAAATCATTCCCGGCAGAAAGGTGAACAAACACCTTGGTATGGTGCAGGGCAATACGGTACGCGCAAAACATGCCGGCAAAGACATTATGGCCGGTTTCAAAAATATCTTTGGCGGTGAGCTCAAAAGTTATACCGAGTTGCTGCACGAGGCGCGCGAAGAGGCCGTGTCACGTATGGTGGCCCAAGCCAAAGCCATAGGTGCAAATGCTGTGCTAAATGTTCGATTCTCTACATCATCCATCACCGCCGGTGCCGCTGAGCTGTTTGCTTATGGCACGGCAGTCATTCTGGATGATGAAACGTCATGATGTTCGAATTGATTATATTCATCACTCTGGTTTTTCTCGGTTTCGTATTTGGACGACGCGCCGAGCAAAAGCACTTTAAATCCATTTTGCAGCGCGAACACGATTACGCCTCTTTGTTAACCTTCAGCGAGCGCTTTCCTCCGCCTGATCTTGACGTCAAGCAGTCTGCATTGGTAATTGGCAGCGTGGTGATTTCCATTGACTATTTCAAGCGTATTGCCGCCGGCCTACGCAGTTTTTTCGGCGGCCGAATCGGCGCCTACGAATCGCTGATCGAACGCGCACGACGCGAAGCGATTCTACGCATGAAAGAAGAGGCTAAGGCTATGGGCGCAAGCATGATCGTTAACGTCAAGCTGGAAACTGCATCCATCACCAAAGGTGCTGAAGATCAGGTCGGTGCAGTCGAGGTGTATGCTTATGGCACCGCCTTGGTAACGCCACAACAGCCAGCTATATCTACGGCCGCCTGAAAACAGTGAAATACGAAAACCGCCAGGTTCCCGAAGGAATCAATGTCAGCAACGAACACCCGCTGAAGGAGTTCCTCGTACTACTGGCCGGCTTGATAGTGATTATTATCGCCGTGGTATTCGTGTTAGCCATACTGGCACAATACATGGCACCGCTTATACCCTTCAGCACTGAGCAAAAACTACTCAGCAAAATAGAAACCGCATGGCAAGAGAGTGAGCCCGCAAGCAAGCACGATAAAAAAGTCCAACAGTACTTACAAGAACTGGGCGCCAATCTTGCCGCCGAAATGGATTTACCGGAGGCCATGCAACTCAATATTCGATATAGCAAAGACAAAACGGTCAACGCCTATGCTACGCTGGGCGGCAACGTCATGATGTATCGCGGCATGCTGCGCAATCTGCCACATGAGAATGCCGTTGCTATGGTGCTCGCTCACGAGATCGCCCATATTAAACTACGCCATCCCATCGTCGCTGCCGGACGCGGAATAACAGTCGCACTCGCGCTGGCAAGCGTTACTGGGTTGAGCGACAACGGCCTGATAGCTGGCTTGATCAATCAAATTGGTCTGACCTCAACACTTGGCTTTAGCCGCCGCCAGGAAAGCAACGCCGACAAAGAGGCTTTGCGCGCCTTACAAAAACACTACGGTCACGTCAACGGAGCGGAAGTATTGTTCCAAGTATTAGGCGAACACTCAGCGATGATATCACCGGCTTTCTTGAGCACACATCCGGGGAGCAAACAGCGCATACAGCGGATTAAAGATTTCGCCCAAGAGCACGCGAGCGGAGGCGATGTCACGGCTTTGCCTAACTTCTTACAGCTTCGCAAATAGAATCCCCTCATTCACTGCGGCACTAAAAGACAAACTTAACCCCTAACGACGGAATTAGCGGCAGCCCCTCTTCCTCCTCCAAACGAAATTCCGCCGTACCGGCGATTGGCTCGTATGCCACCGCACCACCGTTGCGACGCGCATATACGTTGATGATGTCAAAATAATAGCTGCCTTCAACGCGGCTGAATCTGAATAGCCGCTCAGCGCGCAAGTCTAGTCGATGGTAGGCTCCCGCTCGCTCACTGTTGAGTTTGCCGTAGACCGGCAGGTAAAAGCCGGGGAAATCTGGATTTTCGCGGTTGCCAGTGATCGGCGTGTAAGGCATGCCGCTGCGGTAATTCCAACGCAGCCCTACATTCCATTTGCGCAATTGATAGTTGAGCACCAGGTTCGCAACGATCGGCGTGTCGTAGTCGGCGTTGGTGGTCAGACCGGTCAAGTCATTGGTGCGGCGGGTTTTGGCGTAACTTAGCGCGAACCAACCATACCAACGGTCACGCTGCGCTTTTTGCAACATCAACTCGACGCCGTACGCCTCTCCCGTCGCCGCATTGACATAGTTGCGTTCGTCGTCCACATCAACGGCAAGGTTTTTCAGATCTTTGTAGTAAAGATCCAAATCAATCGACCAGCCGTCTCCAAACTCACCTTTAGTACCAACAACATAATGGGTGGCTTCGGGCGAGCGCAGTTGCGGATTGCCAAATACAGGAATGATCTGGTCTATTTCCGGCAGTTGGTGATACTTTCCCCACGAGCTTATCAGCCGCCAATTTTCGGTCAAGGTCAAACTAGCCTCGATGCGCGGTTCGGCGAAAGAGTCCTTCAAGTAATCGTCGCTTGACCATTGCATGCCCACTGTAATCAATAGCCTTGGCGTTACCTGCCACGCATCCTCGACGAATAGCGCTGTAGTCGCCACGTCCTGCCTATCGATTGCTTGTAGCAGTTCGCCAGGTTCCGTCTCGCAAGAAGGGTCGAAATCGCTGCAGCTTTGATAGCGCAGCTTCACGGCATAGTCGAACTCCTGCCGTTGATTTTCGCCACCCAGCGCTACCCGGTGAGCGTTTGTCAGCTGTCGGGTGTAATGGCTCTTCACCGTCCAACCTGTGGTGTCGATCTCCAGGAATTCCGCGCCGTCGCTGAGTCGATCGCGTCGCGACTCCTGCAAGCGGCCGATGCCGGTCTTTAGTTCGTTGTTGTCATCGCGATAATCCCAACGCAGACCAACGCTATTAAATTTGGTATCGAGTGATGCCCGCCCCGTACTACCGGGGTCGATCAGGGCGTCATCCGAGTTGCTACCAAGCGATAAAGCAGCGCGATCGCTGGCTCCCAGCGCCAGCAACGACACGCGGTTGTTTTCGTTGGGCGTCCAGGAGTACTTTGCCTGATAGTCGTCGGACCGCGGCCAACTGTTGATCTCAATATCCTCCTCATCCTTGAGATCTTCATCGCCTTCGATCGCCTCCAGAATCAGATGCACCAAGCTCTCTCGCACCGACACATAAAACGCCTGGTTTTCCGTCACCCGACCTTCAAGCAACACGCCAGCGCGTAAAAAGCTGGCGTCAATCGTGGTGGTGAGATCTTGCGAAAGTGGTTCGCGCAGGCTGACATCGAACACGGCGCCGGTGGCCTGACCATAACGCGAACCAAAGCCAGCGGCTTTGAGACCAAAGTCGCGAATAAGATGCTCGTTAAATACACTGTTACCAAAATCGTGAAACACATAGCTGGTAGGCAGGAAGTCGATAAGAAAGGTGTTGTCATCAGGACCCGAGCCACGCACCGCCGGTTGGCCATCGCCGTCTTCCACTTCGACCACGCCGGGCAGGGAAAATATCGCTCGCATCGGGTCACCAAGCGTGCCTGGAACGCGCAGCAGCTTTTCGGTGAGCAATGTCGGGGCAGTACGGTCCTGGTCTTTCTGTCCATCGACAATGACTTCCTCAATCGCAGCTGAACTGTCGTCTTCCGCGTCGGCCGACGCTATCGCCATAGCATTAGAAATTACAATAAGTAGGCCTATATATAGCGGTGCGCTGATCGTTTTCATAGCATCCATCCAATGACAGTCAAACACAGCTCACATGCTATAAGCTAGGCGGTGATCACTCAGTAAGAGTTTGGTTACCGTTTGTAACGGTATGTAGCATCGGTTGAGGTCGACGCTGGCTTGTTCGTTCTACTTTACATTAACCAACCCTCGCCAGAAACAAGAATCGTGGTATCTTCTTGCCCACCACTTGATATCAAACTGATTGTAAAATACACAATGGAGTCGCTATGTTAAAACGATCATTCACCTTTCTGCTGCTAATCGTCGCAGTTGCCGCATGCACGTCAACTGAGCGGCTATCAACCCCGACCGACGAGTCGGCGACTGAAGCAGAGTCGGCAAAAGCCAATACGATGTTCGATCGTTTTTTCGAAGAGTCTGTTGCGCGTAGCCCAATGACCCAAGCCTATTTGGGCAGAAAAACAAACATGGACCAATGGGACAACCTGACCGATGAATATAGCAAGGAGACGTTGGAAGTACACAAGCGGCAGCTCGCCGAACTGCAAACACTGCAGCAAGACAAGCTCGACGATGCCAGCAAACTCAGTTACGCCTTGATGCAAAAGAGCCTGCAAGATGAGATCGAGGACTACCGTTGGCGCTTGTATGATTACCCAGTCAATCAAATGCATGGGGTGCATGCCGCCGTACCCACGCTGCTAATCAATCAACACCAGATTAGCGACTTGAGCGACGCTGAGGCCTATCTGGCACGCTTGAACAACGTGCCTGAGTTTTTCAACCAATTGATTGCGAGCATCGACCAGCGTACAGCAGGTGGCATAGTCCCCCCCAAATTTGTGTTTCCTCACGTGATTCGTGACAGCCGTAACATCATCAAAGGCGCGCCCTTTGATAGCGGCAAGGACAACACCTTGTTCGCCGATTTCAAAGGCAAATTGGCGGCGCTGAAGGAGCAGGACGATGCGCTAAGGGACGAGCAAATTGCGCAATTGCTTGGCACTGCCGAAGATGCTCTGCGCAACTCGGTAAAACCTGCCTATGAAAAACTGATCGCTCATATGACCGAACTGGAGAAGACGGCAACTACCGAAGACGGTGTATGGAAATGGCCAGAAGGTGGAGAGTTTTTCAAAGTTGCGCTGCAACGCACAACAACGACCGATTTGACAGCTGAGGAAATTCACGAAACCGGCCTCAGCGAAGTTAAGCGCATCCATGCCGAAATGCGCAAGATCAAGGAACAAGTAGATTTCGATGGTGACCTGCAAGCCTTTATGCAGTTTATGCGAGAAGATAAACAGTTTATCTATACCGCAGACGACGAAGGCCGAGCGCGCTATCTGCGCGAGGCAACGGACCTTATCGACACAATGAAGTCGCGTCTCGATGAGCTCTTTATCACAAAGCCGAAAGCCGATTTGCGGGTCAAGGCGGTAGAACCTTTTCGCGAAAAATCGGCCGGCAAGGCATTTTACCAGCAGCCATCGGAAGACGGCTCACGGCCCGGTTTGTATTACGCCAACTTATACGACATGGCCTCGATGCCGAGCTACCAGATGGAAGCCTTGGCCTATCACGAGGGCATTCCAGGCCATCATATGCAGATTGCGATGGCACAAGAGTTAGAGGGCGTGCCCAAATTTAGAAAGTACGGTCGCTACACCGCATATGTCGAAGGTTGGGGCTTGTATTCCGAAATGGTGCCAAAGGAAATCGGCCTGTACCAAGACCCCTACTCCGACTTCGGCAGGCTGGCGATGGAATTGTGGCGTGCCTGCAGACTGGTAGTCGATACTGGCATTCACGCGAAAAAGTGGACCCGTGAACAAGGTATCGATTACTACTTTAACAACACGCCGAACGCCAAATGGGATGCTATCAAAATGGTTGAACGCCACATCGTTATGCCTTCGCAGGCAACAGCCTATAAGATTGGCATGCTGAAAATCGTTGAACTGCGCGAAGCCGCGCGCACTAAATTGGGCGATCAATTTGATATTCGCGAATTCCACGATGTGGTGTTGAAATACGGTCCATTGCCGCTGAATGTTTTGCAGCAAAAAGTTGAGGAGTGGACGGCAAACGCCGGGACTGCCTCATGAGCGACATCGTTTCCGACCCTGCCAATATCACGCCAGACTGGCTAACTGAAGTTCTTCGTAGTAGCGGGAATTTGCCAAACGGTAGTGTGACCAATGCTCAATGGCAGAATATCGGCACCGGGAAAATGGGAGACAACGCGCGTTTCACTCTGCGTTACGATGGCAACTACAATACGCCAACCAGCGTTATCGCTAAGTTGCCAGCAGCCGACGAGACGGCACGCTCGATGGCCGGCGCGATGGGCGCCTATCGGAAAGAAGTGATGTTTTATCGTGAGCTGGCGCCGCTCACCGGCATGCAAACACCCGAGATCTACTGTGCCGAAGTCAATGCCGACGGCACCGAATTTATTATTCTTATGGAGGATCTCGCACCCGCTGAACCCGGCAACCAACTCGTGGGAGAGTCACAACAAAGAGCGGAGCTGGCAGTGATCGAGGCCGCCAAACTGCACGCTCCGTTTTATGCCAAACCCGAGTTGCTGGCGGGCGACTACGTTACTAAAAACAATAAGGATGGCGCAGAGCTGGGTCAAAGCCTGATGCGACAGTACTGGCCAGGCTTTGTTGATCGTTTTGGCCACGGTCTCGCGCCCGGATGCATCGCACTGGGGGATACGTTTGCGGCCAATTATGCACAGTGGGCGCAGCGTTATGACGGTGCCAAAACACTGATACACGGCGACTACCGCTCGGAGAATATTCTGTTCGGCGGACGCGGCACGGCAACTACGGTAGACTGGCAGACCGTGCAGGAATCATGCGCGTTGGCCGACGTGGCCTATTTCCTTGGCGGCAGCATAGATACAGATTTACGCCGCAGCACCGAACAGGATTTGGTGGAAAAATACCGTGCTGCACTCCAAGCGTTGGGGGTAGAGATACCCGCCAAAGATTGCTGGCAGCAATATCGTGAGTTCTCGCTACACGGCGTAATGATTACCGTGCTAGGTGCCATGTTTACGGCACCGGAAGAACGCAGCGACCGCATGTTTCTCACGATGGCGCAACGGCACTTGCAGCAGTGTGTTGATATGCATGCCGATGAATTTATCACGTAGTCACTGCTGCTGTTTGCAGCTTTAAGCAGCTTGTTGCCGAACCGCTCCGGGCCCCACGCCAATAATCCGTTTGAACGCTTTGGCAAATGCAGCTTCGCTTTCATAGCCGCAGCGTTCCGCGACTGCCAAAACGGAGAGGTTTTCTTCATCCAGCAGATTGTAGGCAATCTGCATACGCCAGCGCGTCAGGTACTCCATTGGGCTTTCGCCGAGTAAGGTTTTAAAGCGCTCGGAAAAAGAAGAGCGCGACATGGCGGCCAACTCGGCCAGTTTTCCCACCGTCCATTTGGCATGAGGTTGGGCCTGCATACCAGCCAGAGCTTTATGAATACGCTGGTCGCGCAAAGCAGCGGCAAGGCCTTCGACCTCTTCACTCTCAGCTACGTACTCCTTGAGAATAATCACAAACAGTGCTTCAGCGAGGCGATCGACGACGGCCTCGGTGCCGGGTGAGGCCTGCAGCGACTCGCTAATCATCAAGTCCATCAGCGTCGCCATATTGCCCTTTATCTCATTGCGGCGAATAAGAACAACATCGGGAAGAATATCGAGTAAGGAAGAAGCCGCATTCTGTTTAAAGTGAAAATAGCCACAAATCAAACCGACGCCGTCCTCGCGTAACCCCTCATCGTAGCTGGTCGAGATTTGTTGATTACTACGCACACTGCATTCTGCCACGTTACTCAGTAAATGCTTGCTATCGCGTGGAAACACTACACAATCTCCCTTTTCAAGGTAGGTGACTTCCGCTAAACCCTCGCTGCGAATATAACAATCCGCGTGGGAAATAATGTGAAAACTCGCCTTACCAGTCCCGGATGTATCCACTGCCCAATCCCCACAATACTGGGCGTTGTTAATTAAATCGGTTTGTAAGCGAAAGGTTGCCAATAACTGGCGCAGGGCGTCCATTAAAACTTACTTCCCAATTTCAGACGATTGGGCAGAAAGCACGGCCCTTCGAGCATATTGCTGCGCGCGGATTCCCGGTTTAATGGTAACCGTTTTTAAGTAATTTACTGTCACTACCTGAAGGAGTGTAACCATGAAAAACATCATCATATCATTATCCCTGTTGCTTCTCGCTGCTCTAACAGCGGGCACGGCCATCGCCGCGGACCAAAACACGGAACTCGCCAGCGGTAGCCTGCAGGCCGCTTTTTCTTCCTGGGGCAAGCCATCTATAACAGGAAACTGGAAGATTTTGCAAGAGGGCGGCCGCCACTATATTGAGCTGGCTGACAATTTTAAAGCCAAAAAAGGCCCCGACGTAAAAATCTTTCTTTCACCCACGCCAGCGGCGGAAATTACCGGTGCGAATGCGGTCAAAGGTAGCGTGTTCGTCACCTTGGTTGCAGATTTTGAAGGCCGCACGCGAATAGAAATTCCAGCAGGTGCTGACGTCAATCAGTTCCAGTCGCTGGTATTCCACTGCGAGGCCTACACCAAACTGTGGGGCAGCTCGGCGCTGCGTTAAATATCATTCCAAGATTTTCTCGCGAGCTCTATGCTCGCGGGAATATCATCCACGATCTCTATAACAAATACTTACGCGCGCAATGCGCAAGCGGTAAACATCGAAACGCAACAGGTGTTGCAGGCAACAAGCGCTGAGTAGAGCTTCTTGACAGTCTATAAACCCTATGGTTGAATATCAACTTATTGGTTGATTGAAGTAGTCGCATGATAACCAAGCCGTCCGCCGCAGTACCCACACCCAATCCGGACGTGCTTGATGCTGTATTCCAGGCGCTAGCCGACCCGGTACGTCGCGAAATCCTTACCCGGCTCGACGGCGAAGACTTGTTGGTATCGGAACTTGCCGCGCCGTTTGAAATTTCGCTGCAGGCGGTGTCGAAACACATTCAGGTGCTAGTAAGAGCCGGCTTGGTGAGTCAGGAGCGCACCGGCCGTGTCAGCCGCTGCCAACTCGACGCCGGACCGCTCTACGACGCCGCGGTATGGATCAATCAGTACAGCCGTTACTGGCAAGACCAGTTCAACACCCTCGCCGCCTGGCTTGGGGAAATCGACGACCAGAACAGGAGTAAGTGAAGATGACCAGTCTCCAAACCAGAGAAAAACTTAAAGCCAACTACGATGAAATTATGCGCTTGCGCGGAGAGATTCGCGAACTGACACAAGCAGATTCGCCCGAAGAGGTGGAAGACTATGCTTTTACCGGTCAAGCTGGAGGCGTTCGGCTTGCCGAACTGTTTGGCGACAAGACCGATCTTATCGTGATCCACAACATGGGCGCCAGCTGCAGCTACTGCACACTGTGGGCCGATGGTTTCAACGGTGTGGTGCCGCACCTTGAGGACCGTGCAGCGTTTGTCGTGATCTCTCCCGACGCACCAGAAGCGCAAGCGAAATTTGCCGAATCTCGCGGCTGGAAATTCAAAATGCTGTCACATCAAGGGACCAGTTTCGCGGAAGATATGGGTTACAAGAGCGAACAAGGATTCGAACCTGGCATCTCGGTATTCCAGAAGCGCGACGGCAAAGTCGTTCGTGTTTCCGATCGACCAATGGGCCCGGGAGATGACTTCTGCGCCATCTGGCATATGTTTGATCTTATCCCTGAAGGGGCTAATGGTTGGCAGCCGCAGTACAATTATTGAGGTCACGTTTGTTTGGCGCCATGATCCCCGTGACGCGAGAGTTTGGAGTTATTTCCCCGTTCGATGGGGCGGTCGCTATGGGCTTCCTGCCTGCGCGACGTTTGCACATCCATGTGCATAGTCCGTGCCCCATCCCGCGTCCATCCATGGCGCCAGTCACTCCGAAATAACTCCAATCTCTCACGTGGCTAACCAACGAGTACACCACCCAGGCTTCCAATATACTCGGATAAATACAACCAGCTTGAATATTTATACCTCTCGTGTCTAAATGTCGCTTCGTGTGCGCAGTCAAGCAACATATATAGGTACAGTAGATAATCATGAAGCTGCTACAAGATCGAGTGGCCATCATCACCGGCGCCGGTGCTGGCATTGGCAAAGGAATCGCCGTCAATTTTGCCCGCGAAGGTGCCAACATAGTTGTTGCAGAGTGCAACGAAGAAAGCGGTGCCACAGCGGCTGCAGAGCTAAAACTGTTGGGCGTCAAGGCCAAATTTGTATTGACTGATATCAGCAAATTGGGTTCGGTGGAAGCTGCAGTTGAGCAAACGATCAACGAATTTGCACGCGTCGACATACTGGTCAATAACGCCTACCCCACCATGAAATATATGCCTGAAGACGTTGAAGCGATTAACGAAGATCGTTTGCAGGACTCGATGCTGGCGGGCTTCCACGCTGTAGCAACGGCAATGCGCGCCGTGTTCCCGCACATGAAAGCGGCGCAGTGGGGTCGCATCATTAATATTTGTTCACTCAACGGTGTGAATGCGCACAAGTTCACAGTCGACTACAACGCCGCCAAAGAAGCGGTTCGCGCCTACACTAGAACCGCAGCCGTCGAATGGGCGCGGTACAACATAACAGCGAATATCATCTGCCCCGCCGCCGTAACCACACCGTTTAAGGCGCTGGAAAAAATGGCGCCTAAAGTTGTGGTCGAAGCCGCTCGTTCTAACCCTATGGGCCGCATGGGTGATCCTGATAGGGACATCGGCGGCGTGGCTTTGTGCCTGGCATCCGAATATTGCCAGTATGTTACCGGTAACACAATGTTTGTCGATGGCGGCTCTCACGTTAACGGTACGCCATGGGGCGCTGAGAAACCAGACTTCGACTGAAGCATTGGCGTCTGGCGTCAAACCTGGATTTTTTTCGTCCTTCTCAATAAGCGAGCTGTGGAGATTATCTGTCATGCTGTCAAAATTTGACGACTACCCAATTCATCAAACGGCGAAACCCCTCTTTCACACCGCCTCAAGTGATCGTTTTACCTATGACCGCTATTGGTACAACGGCCATGCAGGGGATGGTGCGTTCTACTTTGGTATTGCGCTGTGTCGTTATCCCAACTTGGGAATTCTCGATTGCGGCTTTAGCCTAGTAATCGACGGGCATCAGTATGCATTTCATGGATCACGTCGCGCGCCAGCAGAACCGACTGAAACCGTAGTGGGGCCGTTAGCTCTACAAATACTTGAGCCAATGGGAAGACATAGGCTGCTGATTGGGCCCAACGAAACCGGCATCGAATGCGACCTTGTGTTCACGCCACGCACGGCCGTGATTGAAGAGGGTCATCAAACGCTGAGCAACGAACGACATGTTGTGATGGATGCAACCCGACTTGACCAATTCGGTTTCTGGCACGGCAGCGTTCGTTACGATGGCAAGGAAATTGTCGTTGATGGCCGGAACACCTATGGACTTAAAGATCGCTCCTGGGGCATCCGTCCTGTTGGCGCAGCATACGATGGCGGCGCGCCTTTGGATAACTACCAAGCCGTGCACTTCGTTTGGGCGCCAATACATTGGGACGACCACTGTACCCTTGCCAGCTTTTTCGAAGACGATAAGGGGCATCAGTGGCATAACGACCAGGCTATTTTACCCACGTACCCAAGCATGGAGGATATACCTGGAGTCAACGATGCAGCCGGCGAAATATGGAGGGGCACCGTGAAGCATAACCTGACGATGGAACCCGGCACCCGCCGCGCAACAGATGCCAGCATTGTCATGACCGACAAATCAGGAGAAACGCTTGAAATAAGCTTGCAGCCTTCATTGCTCTATCGCATGAAAGGCATCGGTTATCAACACCCTGATTGGGGGCATGGACAGTGGAAAGGCGAACTCGCTATCGGCGGAGAAAGTTGGAAGTGCACTGATGTTGACCCGTTAGCTTTGGAGAATATTCATATTCAACAAGTGGTGACAGCGAAATGCGGTGACAAAACCGGGTACGGTGTTCTGGAACAAATGCATATTGGCCCTTACCAAACCTATGGATTCAAAGACTGGTTCGACGGTGCGTCCTAATTTATTACCTCTAAGCAAGCCTATGCTGCGAACATCAACACTTCTCACCGTACTGACACTGACCCTGCTGCTCAGCAGCTGTGACTGGTTAGGCAACAATCCACCGTCACTGGAAGAAGGTTACGAATATCTCTTTGACGGCGCTACGTTAAAGGGCTGGACCAAAATCGGCGGTGAAGCCACATTTCATGTAGACGACCAGAATATTGTTGGCCAGGTCGGCCCTGGTGAAAACACGTTCTTACGCACTCAGCGTGAGTTCGGCGATTTCATTTTAAAAATGGAAGTGAAATTTGACGAGTTGGGCAACTCAGGTGTGTTGTTCCGCGCCCAACAACGCGACGCTGACCACGAACATTCCGGACGAGCCTACGGTTACCAATACGAACTCGACCACACCGAGCGTGCCTGGTCTGGTGGTATCTACGACGAAGCCCGCCGTGGATGGCTGTACAACCTGGAAGACAACGCCGCCGCTCGTGCCGCTATTCGTCTCGACGACTGGAATGAAGTCAGCATAGAAGCGATTGGCGGCTCGATTAAAACATCTCTTAATGGCGAGACTGCCGCCGAGCTGGCCGACGCGATGGACTTGTCAGGCTTTATTGGCTTACAGGTTCACGCCGGCGAGACGGGTATTATTCGCTGGCGCAATATCCGCATCAAAGATCTGGGCCAACACGAGTGGCAGACCGTCGGTCTGGCCGAAGTGGATGGCTGGAAGGCTAACAACGGCGAGATAAAGTTTAACAATAACAACCTTGCTGTCGATGCCACTGACAACAAAGCCACCCGACTAACTACCCGCCGACAATTAGGTGATTTTGCTATTCGCTTTGACCTTCCTGCTTGCGCGCAAGACGCTACGATTAATGTGCGCGCGGTCGATACAAGCGAAGGAGTGAGCATACAGCTTACCCGGGATCAAGCGACTCTCACCTTGTTGGGTGAAGACGACGAAAATCGGGGCAACATGGAATTGGATACCGCTCTTGCGGCGAAGCGCATTAACGTAGCCGCAGTGGGCGACACCTTGACCGCCAGTATCAACGAACAATTACTAGGGCGAATCAATGGTGGGCTGCCAGACCGCGGCAAACTCATTATCGAGATCACTCCCTGCAAAGGAGGGCAAGTCACCCTTAATAATATCGAGTGGCTGGATCTTAAACAAAAACCGACGAAAAAACTCTTTTATCAAACACTGGATACACCGCCCGCCCCCGTACTTAGCCCCGAAGAAGCACTACAAAGCTTTAAGCTTGCGCCCGGCTTTTCTATTGAGTTGGTAGCAGCCGAACCTCTAGTCGCCGCACCGGTAGCGGTGACATGGGACGAGGATGGTCGCTTGTTTGTGGTCGAAATGCGCGGCTTTATGCCCGACGCCTATGGTGACGGTCAGGAACAACCAGTGGGACAAGTCGTTATGTTAGAAGATACCGACGCAGACGGAAAAATGGATTCCAGCACGGTATTCCTCGGCGAGCTAGTAAACCCCAGAGCCGTGGCAGTCGTCAATGAAGGCATATTGATCGGCGAACCGCCCAATCTATGGTTGTGCAAAAACGGTAGTGACAGTGACAGTAGCAGCAAAAAAACCTGTGGCAACAAAATTCGCCTCGGTGACTACGGCGAGTACGAGACCGAAGCAAATGTCGAGTATAGCGAAAACGGCATGCTGATAGGCTTGGACAATTGGATTTACAACGCGAAAAGTAACAGACGGTTCCGAATTGCCGACGACAAACTAATCGAAGACGCGACTGTCGATCGCGGTCAATGGGGAATTACGCAGGACAACGAAGGCCGGATTTTTCACAATAACAATTCGGTTTTTGTTAACGGCGACATGTTTCCGGCGGAGTATGTTTTGGCATCAGCGCTAAGCACCGGTGCCAACGGAATAAACAGCGCCGTCAGCGATCGACCCGACGGCACGGAGGAAGTGTTCAGTGTTCGCGTTAATCCAGGAGTCAATCGGGCGTATCTGGATGGCACCCTAAAAAAAGATGGCCGACTGGCCTCCCCCACTGCGGTTAGCGGTCTCGCCGTGTATCGCGGCGCCGTGTTCCCGGCCGAATATGCGGGCGATATTTTCGTGACCGAACCAGCTGGCAATGTGGTGGCACAGTTCCGCTTGAGCGAGCACGGCCTTGAAGTACGCGGCGAGCATATCACTCACCCCGACGAGCAATGGGGGCAACGGGAATTTTTGGCCTCAAGCGATGAACGCTTCCGACCAGTGGATGCCAAAGTCGGGCCCGACGGCGCGCTATATATTATCGATATGTACCGCGGCATCATTCAGGATCAGGCTTTTCTGACCGACGAGCTGCGCGAGCAGATTTTTGAACGCAACTTGGATAAGCCGTTAGACCGTGGTCGCATCTGGCGCATTACGCACAAAGACACGCCGGTAGCGCGCGAACCAAGTAATCTGCCACAGGCCAGTCCGCAACAGTTGATCGGCGCCCTCTCCCACCCCAACGGTTGGCGACGCGATACGGCGCAACGGCTGCTGGCAACAAAACCATCCACCAGCGTTGCTTTGCGCCGCTTAGCCGCTAGTGGCAAGGGCCTTGGCGCTAGCCACGCACTGTGGACGTTGCAAGCCCAGAGGAAGCTGGATCGTGAAACAGTTTTGGCAGCACTGGATAGAGGTGAACGAGCTGTCCAACTGCAAGCCCTGCGGGCTGGCATCGATGTTCTCGAAGCAGGTGACGTGCTAACGCAGATCACACGGTTAAAAACTACTGGCGACAAACTACGTCACCAGCTGGTATTTAACCTGGCACCCCACAATGACGAAGCTCGAGTTCAAACGGCACTGCTGAGCATTCTCAGCAGCGAGACGGAAAATTCTTACCTTGCGGAGGCAGTCACCAATGCATCCCGAGGCATTGAATGGACTTTTATGCAGCAACTGCTAGGCGATACACGTTGGAGCGAAACCTCGGCTGCACGTAGTGCGGTGATCAAACAACTGGCCGCAAACACGTATAGCGCATTGCGCGGCGACTTAAGCGCAACCGGCCCTGCACCGGCATTGTTACAGCAGCTACTCACACTTACGCAAGAACAAAGCGGCACCGGAGAATGGCGCCAAATCGCGATGCTAGAAGGCTTTAAAAGCGTTAGCACGCGCGACGGTTTCGTCCCGGCTAATCTTCCCGAAGCACCGCCGCTATTTAGCGATGGAACGATAGACGAAGCTAACCCCTTATGGGATGCGCGGCTGCAAGGTCGACGCGCATTCACCTGGCCGGGCGATGAATTGGCCGCGGGACTTAAACCCCTAAGCGCTAATCAGCTCGCGCAGCTCGAGAAAGGAAAACTGTTGTATAAGCACTGTGCTGCCTGCCATGGCCCCAACGGACTAGGCTCTCCCGGTCTGGCGCCAACGCTGGTGGGCACGTCGTGGGTATTAGGTCCTCCAGAATGGCTGACCCGCATAGTCATGCAAGGTATAAGCGGCCCAATAGAAATTGATGGCCAAACATGGGACGGCGTTATGCCCGGCCATATCTCCATGCCCGATTTCGACGACGACTCCATCGCGGGGTTATTGACCTTTGTGCGTCGTTCTTGGGGCAACACTGAAAACCCTGTTGCAGCAGAGCTTGTCGCTCAAGTTAGACAACAGACCAACAATCGTGGCAAGCCCTGGACTGCTGCCGAACTCAAAAAAGTGCCGTTCAGTCGTGGCTATGAAAAATTTGCAGGCAAGTATAAGCTCAGCTTTGTGAAGTTCACCGTCACCGCCGAAGCCGATGCACTGCACATGAAAGTTCCTATGTATGGCAGCGGTCCCATGCAGCAAGTAGACGACATAACATTTAACGCAAGCACAGGCGGCCAAGATGTTAAGGTTGAATTTGAGCTCGCGACCGATGGTAGCGTGCCAGCTATGTTTGTTTATCGCGACGGACAGAAGATGCGCGCCGAGAGAGTTGAATAGACGTTAGGTCACGATCAACTGCGCGCGTGGCTGAAGTAGAATCGCCCGCCATCAATTCGGGCATATTAGAAACGGGAAACAACTTTGAACAAAAAACTAAAAACTTCGCTCAAAATTGGTGGCGTATTGCTTGGCATTGGACTGCTGGTAGTTGTCAGCGGCATCGTCTGGTTTTACTTAGACCAACGACAAATGTTCAGCGACCCCGTATTCGATACGATCGCGCCAGAGCTACCTCCCTTGCAAAGCGACAAAGCAGTGTTGGTATTCAGTAAGACGAACGGGTTTCGCCATCGTGACGGAATTGCCGGCGGACTGGTAGCGTTCGAGAAGCTCGCAAAGGAATTGGGATGGGATATGTTTGCCACCGAGAATGGCGCGGTATTCAACGCCGAACAGCTGTCCCGTTTTGACGCCATCGTCTGGTTATGCACCACTGGTCCCGCCTTGACCACGGAACAACAAAGCGCCTTTCAAGGCTATCTAGAAAACGGTGGCGGATATATAGGGCTGCACGCGGCCGGCGACGGTTCACACAAAGACTGGAGCTGGTACGTAAAGGAAGTTATCGGTACGTCATTTGTAGGCCACCCGATTAACCCACAATTTCAAGATGCAGTGGTGACGGTGGAGACACCGTCACACCCGACCATGAATCATTTGCCAGCAACATTTACCCACAATGAAGAGTGGTATGGATTCGATAAAAGTCCACGCCGCGTAGGCTTAACAGTGCTGGCGACGGTCGATGAAAAAACCTATGAGCCGCAGTACACCGCTATGGGAGATGACCACCCTATTATCTGGGTTCACCCCCAGGGTCAGGGTCGTGTGTTCTATTCCGCTCTTGGCCATCAGGCGTCGGCCTATGACAGCAGTGATTACATGCAAGTGCTAAGTAAGGCACTGATGTGGGTGGCGGGGAATTGAGGCAGTGCCACTAAAGAAGAGATGGTTACAGTGGCACGGCTTGCAGAACTCTTCTGTGTTGAAGCTGATCCCGATACCTGTAGGGTGATTTGAATAGCATGACAGTTCGTTTTTGCCCCATAGTTTGTTTTAACTGACAGCAGAAATGGAACAACAGGCAGCGGACATTATTGTTATTGGAGGTGGGATTGCCGGGGTTTCAGCCGCCGCAGAACTGGCTTCTCACAGCAAAGTACTGTTACTGGAACAGGAGTCGCAACTGGGTTATCACGCTACCGGACGCAGTGCCGCTGCGCTCGATGCGCGCTATGGCAGCGATGCCGTGCAAGCAATGACTGCATCGAGCCAGGTGTTTTTTCGGTCCCCACCCAATGGGTTTTCCGAGCTTGCACTGATTCGTCCCCGCAACTTTCTATTTATTGCCCGCGAAGATCAACTCTCGCGAATAAAAGCTATGCGTGCCGAGGATCCGCTTTTACAAGTGCTTTCTGCTGAGGCTGCCTGCCGGGAAGTACCGCTTTTATCCACTGACTATGTAGCCGGCGCTGTGCAAGATAGCCGGTGCGGAGATTTGGACGTGGACGCCATTTTTCAGGCTTACCTGCGGCTCTTCCGCCGGCACAGCGGCGAGTTGGTCTGCAGCTGTAAGGTCAATTCCCTAAAGTTTGAGTCGGGTCGCTGGCAACTGCAATGCGGAGAGAAGCAGTTTCATGCGCCTATTGTAGTCAACGCCGCTGGCCCCTGGGCAGACACCATCGCAGAATTAGCGGGAATAGGCGGGCTGGGTATTACCCCCATGCGACGCACCGCAGTGCTTATCGATCCGCCTCCTGATGCCAACATCGGTAATTGGCCAATGGTGGTGGATATCGATGAACAGTTGTATTTTAAACCAGATGCCGGGCAACTGTTGGTCTCGCCCGCGGATGAAACCCCCAGTGTCGCTTGTGATGCAAGTCCGGAAGAGTTGGATGTCGCCATTGCCGTTGATCGGTTTAAAAAAATGACCTGCATGGAAGTACGACGCATCAACCATCGATGGGCAGGCCTGCGTAGTTTTGCGCCAGACAGAAATTTTGTACTCGGTTTCGATCCACGCGCGACGGGCTTTTTCTGGTTGGCAGGTCAAGGAGGGTACGGTGTGCAAACTGCACCAGCGGTTGCAAATCTGGCCACTGCGTTGATAACGGGGACACCGTTAACTTCAGAATTTACAACGCTGTCGACGCTAAACGATGTACTGGCACCCCAGCGTTTATTGAGTCAATAGATCTACAATAGTCGGAGGAAGGCTAGAGTGCCTATTTCACAACCATTTATACATAACCAATGCATCAACGTAGCCTTGATCTGGATGCTTGAAAGCTCTCGGAAGGCAGCCAACCGATTCAAAACCGAGTTTTTTCCACAGTTTAACTGCACCTTCATTGCTTGTTGAAACAAAGTTGAACTGCATAGCCTTATAACCAAGTTCTTTAGCGATTTTCTGCGAATGTTCACACATTGCAGTCGCCAGGCCGCGCCCACGAGCGTCCGACGATACCATGTAGCCACAATTACAAACATGATCTCCGGGGCCGCCTTGGTTCGTTTTTATATAGTAGGTACCTAGAACAGCTCTAGCTTCCTCAAATACATATGTCTTTCGCGGCGACTCAATCCAAATCTTGAGAGCCTGTTCTTTCGCTGTGTCAGATGGGTAAGCATACGTGTCTCCTGCAGCAACAATTTCATTGAAAATTGGCCAAATTGAATCGAAGTCTTCCTCAGTTGCCTCTCTAATATTCATAGCTATCGTCTTGCTAGTGAAACATAACAGGTGAGTTTCTCGACCCCCGCTATACTTTGCGATAACGAGGAGTGAGAATCATAAGGCCAAGAATTTTCGACCCGACCGGCCAGGAAAGAATAGTGAAAAACAGGCGCGCCGGATTGTTAGTGACTGCCCAATTTACAGAAACACGAAGATTTTACCGGTACATCTGTTCGTCCATTCGCGAGATCCAGACGATTCTTGATGATGATTGCCTCTCCCTCCCGATCGAGCCGCAGCAGACATTCGTGGTAACCGTGCAAGCTCCAGACGTTGTCGGGATGTTGGCAGGCGCGGCTCAACGTTGTATCTAACCCCAAGTCGGCTCGGTAGACTTCAGCCGCATCTTCCACCCGGTTTTGCTCCAGCAATAGTGCTCCCAATGCGTGACGGGTAGGCTGCATCCAGCCCCAGGGCTCGTCATAGGGTAGGTTGTCGTCCAGCTTCACAGACTTGCCCAAATGTGCGAATGCGCTTTCATATTCTCCGTTGCGGTAGTCGATTTCCCCCAGCATCATTTCTCGCGCCACTGCAAGGATATCCAGGCAAGTATTGTTGAAGACATAGCGGCTGCCCGGCACCCGCTCCATCGCTTCGTCAAACAGTTCTGCTTGCCGCTCAGCGCCGGGAACATTGCCGCTTGCAGCAAGGGCCACGGCTTTGGAGTAGTGCATCATGGCCGTGGTCACGCAATAGAGCCCTTGATTTTCCGGCAGGGATTGGTCGATTATCTCCTGCCACTTGCCGAAGCGGATATAAACATGCTGCTTCATCGAGATGAAACCTTCCAGCCAATCCGCCATGGGGGGAGATTCGACCTGTAGCAATGCTTCTGGCAGGGTTGAGATCATTTCTTCGGCAGTCTCGATTGCGGGGCGATACTGGCCGAGGAACATCGCACCATAAATTTTGAAGTGATAGTCATGGCAACGATAAAGCGAATAGAAGTTGATTGGACCTTCGCGCTCTAGAAACTTTCGGTCGGCAACTATCGCAGCTGTATTGGACGAAACGACCCTTTCATAGTGACCGCACAACACATCGATGTGGGTCGGCATGTGATTGAGGTGTCCTGCATCCGGCACCAGGGAACGGAGGGCATCGCTGGCTTTCAAAGCGCGCTGCGGATGGGGTGACATCTCCATCAGATGAATATAGATGTGCAGCAAGCCCGGGTGTTCCAGTGCGCCATCGAGTTTCAGCGCTTTCTCAAGCACTTCGATGGCCTCAGCTGTGTTAGCGCCTGCCGCGATCTGTCCGGTTGTGAGATCCCAAAGCGCCCAGGGCGTGCGATTCATAATAGCTTCGCCGAACAGGGTCGCAACCTCGAGGTCGTCGCTGAATTCGGCGTACACCTTGCGCATCGCATTGGCGAAATCATCATTCCAGGGGCTCATGTCCTCGGCTGGCGCGGGCACCGGGTAGCGGTAAGGCAGAGCGCTGATCAGGGCTTTTTCGAACGCCGACACATTATCCCGGCGGCTCAAGGCCTCTTGCGTGGCATCGTACGCGGTCGTCACTGAGCGCTGGGCATCCTCTTGGTCAAAGGCTTCCCATGGCTTGTTGTAATTGCAGCCTGAAGAATAGGCGATACCCCAGTAAGCCATAGCGCAGTCTGGATCGAATTCCAGCGCACGCTTGTAGCAAGCAACGGACTCATCGTGGTTGAAGCCATAACACCACAGGAGGCCACGATCGAACCAGCGCTGTGCCTCCGCGGATCGAGTGGTGACTGCGCGGCTATAACTACCCAGATCGTAGTAATCGCTCATTGATCAGTTCTCCGGTTTCCGTTCTTTTAGCACTCCTAGCCCTAGCCAGCTTTGCCTTCGTTGGTACGCCACGGATCAATGAGCAGTGGGATGAATCGCGTCAATTCGGAGTTAGCAACGATTCCGTAGAGCCATTGTCACGGTCAGCAACGCGATCATACACCAGTCAATCGGTGCAGGAAAATCTAGTGTCAGAAATCAACACAACCGGCGCCGAGCTCACGTTAGCCATAGTTTCAGGATCACACGGGTGATCGGGCAATCCAATGCTCAACGGCGCGTTGAGCAACGATCCGTTCTACCTCACGTGGTACAGGTTGCACGCCATTCTTAAGTGATTTGTCGTCATCAGTCAGAAATTGAAGACTCAGTGACTGCAGCGCCAATCCCAGGTCCATGATTTCGATCGGGTTACCGTCTCCAGCGGCCAGATTGACAAGGTTGCCTCGAGAAACGAGAAATAGCTTACGATTATCAGCTAGAGCATATTCAGTTATATCTTCTGTAATCTCTCTTTTCGATTCGGACAGACCTTCAAGCGCCGGTACATCAATCTCCGACGCAAAATGACCAGCGTTCGCAATAATTGTTCCCGACCGCATTGCCTCGAAGTGCTCCCTCCTGAGTATGTTGTCATAACCAGTCACCGTAATGACAATGTCAGCAGTGTCGACGCATTCCTCAAGCGCAGATGTCCGAAAGCCCTCCAGATGCGCTTCAAGCTGCGCCAACGGATCTCGCTCAACGACCGTGACATGAGCCCCCATGCCACGAAGTCGCTGCGCAACACCCGCACCGCAGTACCCGTATCCGATGACTACAACGCTTTTGCCGTGCAGCATCACATTGGTTGCTCGCATCAGACCGTCCACCACGGAGCTTCCTACACCAAATCGATTCTCCACGATCCTCTTAGTCAAAGTGTCGTTGATGCTCAGCGTCGGAAAGTCGAAGCATTTGATGGACTCTCGCAGTCGAGTTGTGCCCGTCGTTGTCTCCTCGGTTGCGCCAATAAGCGTCTCATGTAATGATCTGAATTCATCGCGCGAATAGATCAGGTGGTGCAGATCCGCACCATTGTCGGCGATCAAATCGGGTTTCGATTGCAAAACGTATCCGCAATGCGTCAGGTGATCATCAAAGGATTCGTCACTTCGTGCGAAAACGTGAACGTTTTCCAGCATATTTAGTGCAGCAGCCGTGTCATCCTGTGTTGAGCCAGGGCTACCGGTAATGAATATTTCCGCGCCACCTGCTGTCAGCGCCTCAATCCATACACCTGTCTTGGCCTCAACGTGTAGGCAAATACCGATTCTCAGATTTGCAAACGGTCTCTTTGCCCTGAACTCGTCCGCCAAGCTAGCAACGATCGGCATATTTGCTCGCGCCCAATCGATTCGTTTAGCGCCTTCAGTTGCTAGATTGCGATCGACGATATTTGATTTCATTTTTCTCAACAAATTCGGGTCAATGCCAAGATGCTGTTCGACCGCTTGGGTCGATCGCGTCAATATTAGCTATCGCACGTCCACCGACAGCAATGTGATCCTACACCGGTCTGCGCCTTTCGCAAAACTCGGAGTTTAATAAACAACGCAACCGGCCAACAGCGGGCATACAAAAATGTAATTCACGATCCAAACGACTTGGATTCGATTGATGGCGCGCGCCTAATTCCTGGCATTCTGCCCTAGCGGTCGTGATATCCCACGATCGACCTCAACAGGCCGAGTAGCTGACATTCATCGAAGTATTAGGTGCATCCAGTAATCTCTCACCGACAACCGCTAACAAGCCCGCTCTTTCGTTCGTCCAGTCAGGGAGGCGGCAAGTTGTGTTGCGTCGTACCGCGATGACGCGGCAGACGGCCATCAAAATGATCAAACGCCGGGCACTCGAGGCCGGCTTACCCGCTGAAATTTCAATCACAGTTTTCGCGGGACCGGCATCACCGAGTACTTGCACAACGGTGATGATTTGGAAATCGCCGCACGCATCGCCGGTCGTGAATCAACCCGAACGACGCAACTCTACAATCGAGTGCACGAAGAACTGCCGCTCGATGAGATCGTGCGGATTCACCTCTGGGACGATGTTATTGAACATCGGCCACTGATGTAAGTTCTGGTCAGTGGCTATGAACGAACCGATGAATTTTGATCTATTTTCATCTAAGCGAATATAGGGGTTTCACCTTGGGCGAGCTTCAGCCTGGTCCATACATTCATATTGATGACGATGGCGGCCATCTCAGCGATCTCCACCTCGGAGAAGAAGGCGGTCATCTGCTCGTGTTTTTTCTGGAAGTCGGGATCCTTGCCATGATTGAGGCTATCTGTGTACTCAAGTGCGGCCTTCTCTGCGTCTGTATACAGCTCGCTCTGCCACCAGGAGGAGATATTATCCACCTTCGAAGGGTGGATACCTATGTCCCTGGCAGTAGCCGCATGCAGGATGACACAATAAGCACACTCGTTGTGCTGCGCCACTCGCAGTCGCAGCAATTGGGTCAGCTCCTTATTTACGCTTAGATCCGCAGTATACCCGAAGGCTTTCGCCATCTCTTTGGCCAAAGCGAGGAAAGGCGTCAGTTCCGGGTCGAATCTTCTATTCTCAAATCGTACGTTTTCCATGGTCATTACTCTATGCGTTTATGGGTTTCTGGTTCAGTAGGAAATAGATCACTTTTTCTGCCAACATCTCACAGGGCTTCAAGTGATCCTGGGAGGAGGAAGTGTAAAAATTCAGACTGATGAAGTCCGTGCCTTTGAGTTCCTCGGCATATATCTTGACACTCTTCCCTTCATTGAATCGTTTTACGGTCATGCCATATCGGCTTTCCTTATATGACACCTCTGAGTAGCCATCAGGCAGTTTTTGGATGATCTGTTTCAGTGCCAGGGTAGGCATCGCTAGGAGTTATTCGTCGAATCCGCGCACCGCGACCATAGCCTCGGGATCGTATCACGAACCTCGAAAGTGTTTCGTGCGTGTCGTCTATCCGCGGGCGGCATTTATTTCCGTATTATCCAAGGTACACGCCACACCGGTCCCACCAAGCCCGCAGTATCCGCGAGGATGCTTAGCAAGATACTGTTGATGCTTCTCTTCGGCATAATAAAAAGGCGGCGCGAGCTCGATCTCTGTCGTGATTCGATCATGACCGGCCAGCGAAAGCTGCTCCTCATAGCGCTCGAACGACGCTCTGGCCGCATTGGCCTGTGCGTCGGACGTCGCAAAGATGGCCGAGCGGTACTGCGATCCAATATCGTTACCCTGACGAAAACCTTGGGTGGGATTGTGTCCTTCCCAGAAGAACTTGAGCAACTGTTCGTAGCTGATCACGTCCGGGTCATAAACCACCAATACAACCTCAGCATGTCCGGTGTCTCCGCCGCACACTTCGCGATAAGCCGGGTGCACTAGATCCCCGCCGGCGTAGCCAACCGCCGTGGTGTACACCCCCTCAAGTTCCCAGAAGCATCGCTCGGCACCCCAAAAACAGCCCATGCCAAAAATGGCCGTTTCAAGCCCAGCTGGGAACGGGGGCTTCAGCTCCGTTCCGTTGACAAAGTGACTATTGGGAACGGGCATTGCAGCTCGTTGCTCCCGTTGGTTCGGGTTAGCGAGGTTCATACCTTGTCTCCTGTGGCAGCCGCTGCGTTGTCAACGTTTGGTCACTCAAGCTCTGTCCTACAGCACTAGCAGTCCGTACGTGCCCAGCTTCGGCAATCCATTCAGCTTCTGTTTGAGGCTTAAGTCACCATTGCGATGAATATCGAATACTATCACCTGCCCTTTGTTGCCGATCAGCTGAAATAAACTTCGGCCATCATCACTGACTGCCAAGCCACTGAAGAACAACAATTCGGGGTCAGATTTGAAAGCGGTTAGGTTTTTCAACCGGGCGGCTACTCCGAACTCAGCGTCGGATAGGCTTCCGTATACACCCAATCGTTAGCCTTAGCCGGTACGTGGCAACCCAGGCAATCCGTCTTGTAGTTCGTTGCGACGTTCTTATCCCTATCATCAGGCTTGTACAGCGCCCAACCCCAGCCGTCGCCCCACAGCGGGTTATTGGCGAAGCGTCCTTTCGCGTCTTTGATCATCACGAACCATTGTTTGAGGCCATCGGTGGCATAGCTTACCCCCTTGCCCGTGGTGTAAGTGCCCGCATTGGATGACCGCAGCTCCTTGACGAGTGTCGCACCGTCGGGAAACTTGCCGGTCTTGCGAAACGCTTCGACGCTTGCTATTTCGGTGTACACATCGTGGAAACCGCTGGCATCGCCCTCGGGTACAAACCAGGATCCCAGGTGGACCATGGAGGTACGGAAACCGTCCGGGAAACTAATATTACCTTTATCATCAACGTAGGGTGAAAAGTCGTCGCTTGCGCTTAGCGGCGATGCGATGAGACCAAACAACACCGCGAAAGCCAGGCCGACACTGGCTTGGTATGGATTCCACATGATCAATTCCCCATGGACAATGGACGCGACAGCTTGGATTGCTTACCGCCTGTGCCTTCTTCGCCCGTGGCCTTGCCTGCGCGCAACACCGGATAATACTGGGTGAAGACAAAATCATCGGCGGCCGCGGCGGCATGGCAAGCGTTGCAGGCGGCGGCTGGGAACGCTTTAGCTGTGGGCATCAGCGTCTTATGGTCCGGCGTCGAGAAACTGTAGTAAGCCCAGTTACCCGGCTCGCTCGGGAAATGCTTCTTGCTTTTGATTGTGGCTTCCAGACCAATAAAGTCGCCCTGAAAGTAACCGTTGCCGCTGACGGCCGCCTTCGAACCGACGTTGACCAGCTCTTTCATGAGAATGGTGCCGTCACGAAACTCACCGGTCTTTTTCCAATGCGCCCAACTTTCCGGATCGATATAGACATTGTGATGCTCGGGAAACGCTGCCTTTCCATCGTTGAGATCATTCGGTGTGACCGGGGTACCTACATAGATCCACTCGCGATACCCGGTTGGCCGTTCGAGTTCACCGTTCTTAATGGTGTATAACTCTTCTGCGACCGCCGGCGTCGCGAGCAGTTGCGCGAGCGCCCCGACTATCGCAATGCTCATGAATGTCTTCTTTATCGTCTTCATCTTCTTCTCTCCTGGTTGTCGGTTGTTGGCTCGGGTGTGTGCCGTTTACTCATCGGAATAGAAAAATTGCAAATACTTGCCGTAGCCCTGCGCCTCGAGCTCGTCGCGTGGAACGAACCGCAGCGCGGCGGAGTTGATGCAGTACCGCAAACCGGTTGGCTCGGGTCCGTCCGGAAACAGGTGACCGAGATGCGAATCGGCATCCCGTGAGCGCACCTCGGTGCGGATCATGCCATGACCCCGATCTGTGACTTCGTTGATGTGCTCGGCAGTCAGTGTCTTAAAAAAGCTCGGCCATCCACTTCCTGAGTCGAACTTGTGCACTGAGGCAAATAGCGGTTCACCGCTCACCACATCGACATAGATCCCTTCTTCCTTATGATCCCAGAACTCGTTGTCGAATGCACGTTCGGTCGCATCGTTCTGGGTCACCTCGCGCTGAATGGGCGTGAGGTGCGACAGCATATCGGCAGCATCGCTTTTGTTGGCGTCAGTCATTAGTGTCTTTGAACTCCGTGCAATAATTATTTCGTGTGCAAGGAGTGTAACGCTGGGTGCCGTTCTAGGGAAATATCGATTAGATGCGGCCCGATAAGCGCTGCTTATGACACGCCCACGCGTGTAGCGTATTGTGCGCCCTCGGGGCTGGCCTACAAACTACGGCGATTGAGGGCTAGTCGCCGACCTGCCAGTCGTGAATCCTCGCCTGCTCGATGAGCATGTCCAGCGCCGCCGTGAGTTTGGGCTGGTCGACGACGGCGAATTCGACTTTCCGAAACAGCGCGGGGTCTTTGATTGGTCGATAGTCGAGCTCCGGCCGCAACAGAGAAAACTGTGGAATCACGCTGACCCCAACGCCGTCGCGGATCAGACTCTGAATCCAGTCTTCGCGCTGACTCCGGAACACGACATCGAGTTCGAAATGCTCATTTTCGCAAAACTCGAGAAACTCGTGTCGGAACTCGCAGTGCAGCCGATCGACGTAGCGCTGCTTGGCGACCGTCCGAAGCGGAACTGCACCCATCTCAGCGAACGCATGGCCTGGGGGAAACGCAACCACCATCGCTTCCTCGAACAGATTGACATAGCGCAACTGTGGATGAGGCGGACCATGGCGCGCACAAAATGTCCCGTCGAGCGCACCGGACAACAACAGATCCGGAATCGATGTTGGCGTTACGTCGTGCAGCACGAGCGACACCATCGGGTGCTGCATCTGAAACGCGTCCAGCATTCCGGCAAGCAGCTGCGGACCGATGGTGCACATGAGCCCGATGTTGAGCTCAGCGATTTCGCCGGTCGTCACGGCCTTCGCGGTCGTCCGGACCAAATGCCGTGTGCGGTCGATTTGCTCGAAATGGCCGCGTAACGACTTGCCCAGCTCGGTAAGCTCGGTATACCGGCCGTCACGATGGATCAATTCACCGCCGAGTTCTGCTTCCAGGCGCTTGATCGCCTGCGTCAGCGCCGGCTGAGACACATAACACTGCTCGGCCGCGCGCGTGAAATTGAGCGTATTGGCGAGTGCCAGGAAATAGCGAACCTGATTGAAATCCATGATTTTTCAGCTCTTCGGAAGTTACTCAAGATATACCATACGCGAGCAGCTTGGGCACGAGGGAGTCGCTGCAATTGCGCTGATAGTCCCAATGGTCGTGTGGCCCCCAGCGATACGTCTTCCCTAGCTCAAGATCAACTGAAATATCCGAGTGGAGTTGAATTCCGTTACCGATGGAAGCTCTGAAAGACCGCATCCAGTCCGCGAGTTGCCTGTTAGAAATTCTAATGCTTTTTAGAATCGATCGCCTACTTCTAGGCGATTCCGTCTATAGCGCATTCTCGATAGATATACGCCTCGTGAATTTCGCGAACGTCGCCTGTGGGTCGTTCTGCGTCGGTCGCTATTCTACCACGCGACTGACTGGAGTTAGGCGGTTTCAGCCGTACATCGCACCGCCGATTTTAGTTCTAATCGACATAGTAATCTGTACTAAATCACAAGTTAGCGCTTATTGTTCGAGAATACTTTTGAGTCGCGCGGGATCATCAGTAATAAAATAGTCAATTCCCTGCTTAGTGAAACGTTCGATATATTCGATCTGTTGTTCGTCGGAGAGCCACACCCCCAACCATTTTGAGTCTTGGGAAAAAAGCGTCCACGCCCCTATTGCTAAACCTTTCTCATGCACTTGCTGAACCGTATCGTCATCAAACATATTGACACTCATATTCGTTAGGGTCGACCCCATCAATTTCCCTATAAAACTTGACTCCATTACGTTATGTAAGAAACCACTTTTTTTTACGGACTGCGGAGAATACGTAAAACCTGATTCTATTCCCGGACAGGTCCATTCCAGCCAACGCAACGGAAAAAAATTAAATGATGTCACAAAGACATCCTTAAAGAGATCCATCCTTTTAATCAATTTTGCCAATTCTGTGCCCGTATGCCGTTGGCCGAAATCAATGCCGTAGGCCTTAATTTCGATGTCGACAATCAATTTGCCTTTCATTTCTTCCAGCGCATCTTCCAGAAGAATAATTTTTTCTTTTTTGCCGTAGTCAATCACCTTGTCGCCAACATTAATTGAAGAGGCTATCTCCAGGTCTTTTATCTCATCCCAGTTCATGTCTGGGATGCGCCCATTGAACCCCGTTAAGCGTTCAGTCTCGATATCATGAAAAACGACCAGTTGTTTGTCTTTTGTCAAAAAAACGTCCAGCTCTACACCATCAAGCCCTAAATCAATTGCTCGCTTGAAGCCCGCCATGGTGTTTTCTTGATGTTCTTCTGGAACACCCCGATGACCAAAAGCAAGTGGGCGAGAATGTTGTGAAAATATAGGGGATTTGCTTGTCATGATCACTGCCTCCTTGTATTACTTACACAATTACGCCAACATCGCAAAAATCTTGTCCCTATCATCCGGTGCTAATAGCAATAGAGAATCGCCTTCCTGAGCCCAGGCAAGCGCTTTTTTCGCACCCTCGAATACCGAGTCGGCGTATTCGATCTCTTGCTCTGCAACGCCAAGCTCTTGCAATTGACCTGCAATAATGCGCGGTATTTCACCCGACTCTCTGCCACGCAAATAATTTGGCAATTCCGCCACAACCCAATGGTCTACACCCAGCTTATGGGCGGCTGCAGCCAGGGTTTGCATTTCAAGGTCGGACCGATCACCCGCATGCCCCAGCATCAATAAGCGGCGTTTTGCAGGGATGCTTTTCAACGTGTCGACGATGGCGTTCATACTATGCTCATTGTGGGCGAAATCAACAAACACCTTGGCACCTCGGTATTCAAACTGGTTGCCGCGGCCGGGGTTATCTTTGGCGCTACTGTGAAATGCTGACAAGCCCTTAGCTATGGCGGCAGGACTGAACTGCAGGGCCTTGCACAAGCCGACGACACCAAGGGCATTGGCAACGTTATGCTTTGCCGCGCCATTCATGGTCATGGGAATTTGCGCCACCGTGATGATCTCTTCTTCCACACCGTTATGGTGATAAATTAATCGGCCGTCGCGCTCGAACACGACGCGTCCCCCTTGTTGCATGTGTTGTTGCATGACATGGTTAGCGCTGCTCAAACTGAACCAGCAGAGTGTATTGTCTATCTTATTGCTGTATTCGACTATCGAGTCATCATCCGCATTCAACACCAGTATGCCATCTGGACCCAGCGCTTTGGCTACCACAAATTTTACCGCGGTAAGTTCCGCCAGGGTGTTAATGCCATAGTCGCCAAGATGGTCTTCGGCAAGATTGGTTATCAGCGCCGCTGCGGCACTTTCAATGGGCAAACCACGGCGCAATATACCGCCACGCGCAACTTCCAACAAGGCCAACTCGGTGCGCTCATCGCGCAACAAAACCCGCGCTCCGCCGGGGCCGGAATAGTCTCCCTCGTCGATGATGTGGTCGCCAACACGTATAAAGTCGGTCGACGTCACCCCTGCCGTAACTCCTGCTACCTCGGCAATTTTCGACGCCACACGCACACTGGTGGATTTACCGTTTGTGCCAGTAATTAGTGCGCAGGGGATATGTCGTGCCGCGCTCCAATTAACCTCTTCCACGGCGGGCGCTTCCGGAGTCGGCCAGATCTGCACAGTCTTACCGTGACCAATAGAGACCTCGTCATCATCCCATAAAAACGCAGCACCGTATTCGGTGGCGAATTTCTGTAACGCGATAAGATTGGGATTGCGTTCCTCTCCGATGGTTTTTTTCAACTCGGCAACGCTGCTCTCAAAATCGGGCAACTCTTCGCCTGCAATCTGCAGACAACTTCGCTGCCAAGCGATTTCGTTAACATCGCAGCTCGCGTATAGCGCATCGATCGGGCTGCTGATGGCGAGACTGGCGCCGCCATCAAATACGCGCACGCAGCTAGCTTCGCTTTGCCAACCCACTGCGTCGAGCAATTGACGAACCTGTTGCTGCCAGGATTCAACTACATGTTCGATGGGCACGCCGGTCACCAATACGTCAATAATGGAGCCGGGTTCGTCCCACAACAAACTCGGGCCGGTCAGACGACGTAAGTCATCGATAACTAGCTGCGGCTCGGCATGATTCATAAGGATTAGTCCGAGTCTTCCTCGTGTTCAACCACCAAACGCACTCCGCGCTCGTCCTGCACCAGACGTTGACCTTCTTGCAATTCAAACTTATGTTCTTCTGCTTCAAAAATCTTTTCGCCGCTCTCCATGGATACTGTAATCTTCGGCACATCCTTGCCTTCGCTATTAAAGTGAATGATCTGTTTCCAGCAGCGAGTTGGCGCGTCTCCCAGAATTACCACCAGATCGCCGGGCTCAGCACTTTTCAATACGGCGTCGATCGCTTCCTGTTCGTCGGGAATGATGTCAATGGCGTCATCAGCAACGCCGCAGGCAAGCAATTCTTCGCGCAATAATTTTGGTACTTCGTCGTGACCGCGGCGGCGGCGATCGTCATCGGCTTTACAAATATAAAAATCAAATACTTTGGACGCAACGCGCGCGACATCTCTGATGTCTTCATCGCGGCGGTCACCCGGTGAGGTGAGTACAACGCGTCGCTTACCTGTTACATCAATTCGCGCTGCTAAATCGGTGATTGCTTTAACGGCCGCCGGGTTGTGTGCGTAGTCGAGAATCACCTTGAACGGATGTTCATCGTAAACGTTGGTGCGACCAGGCGCCTGGAAAAAGCTGGTATTAAACGTACGCAAACCATGCGAAATATCTTCCAAAGACTTGCCAAAGCTGAAGGCGATTGCCGCAGCAAACATCGCGTTTTGTACATTGTGAAGCGCCTTGCCTTCTAATGTCGCGGGAATCAGATGCGTCCAGAGCAAGGGAATGTGTGATCCGTTGTCATAGATGGTGATCATATCGCCATTGATGCCCTTCTCAAGCACGGCAGCACGCCCACCCGCTCGAATATGTTCACGCACCAGCCCATGGCCAGGGTCCATGGTGACGTAGCAGAGGTGTTCGGCCCGGGTGTAGTCGGCCATCGCCAAACAGTGGGCATCGTCTGCATTCAAAACCACGGTGTTGCCAGCGACTTCCACCACCACGCGTTTAATTTGCGCCAATTGCTCAAGTGTGTCGACGCCGCGCTGGCCCAAATGATCGGCAGTAACATTTAAGCAGGCCGACACATCGCTACTGCTATAGCCCAAACCGCGTTTGAGTATGCCGCCGCGCGCGGTTTCCATAATGGCGAAATCCACCGTGGGCTCACGCAACACGATGTGCGCCGACGTCGGTCCGGTCATATCCCCCTTTACGGTCAAATGGCCATCGATATAAACGCCATCGGTAGACGTCATGCCGGTAATATGGCCGGCTGTTTTTAAGATATGCGCCAACATTCTGGACGTTGTGGTTTTACCGTTGGTGCCGGTGATTGCGGCGATGGGTATTCGACTGTCAGTGCCAGGCGGGAATAACATTTCGATGACGTTGCCAGCCACGTCTCTGGGTTCGCCTTCACTCGGCGCGACGTGCATGCGAAACCCAGGGGCAGCATTCACTTCAACGATGCCACCACCGATGTCTTTATACGATTGGGTAATATCGTCGGTGAGGAAATCCACCCCTCCGACATCCAGACCCACGGCGCGAATGGCGCGAACGGCCATATCTCGATTGTCGGGGTGGACCACGTCGGTTAAATCAATGGCGGTGCCACCGGTGGACAGGTTTGCGGTAGAGCGCAAATAGAAAATTTCGTCCACCGGTAACACGGTTTTTTCATCGTTCCCGGCCTTTGCCATTAAACGCTTCGCTTGATCATCCAACTCCAGGCGCGTGAGTACTTTTTCATGGCCAATACCGCGGCGCGGATCTTCGTTGACCTTGTCAACTAATTCACTGATGGTGGATTGACCATCGCCCACGACATGACCGGGTACTCGCTTTGCTACCGCGACCAACTCGTTATTGACCACCAGCATGCGATGGTCGAGTCCTGTCATATAACTTTCAACTAACACTGCACGACTGCTACCGTGTTCTCTGGCGGTGCTAAACGCCCGGCGCACTTCTTCGTCGCTATTGAGGTTTATGCTAACACCACGCCCGTGGTTGGCGTTTAACGGTTTCAGTACCACAGGAAAGACGATGCGATGCGCAGCACGCACTGCCTGACTTTCGCTGTAAACCATATATTGTTTAGGTACCGGCAACCCCAACTCGCTTAGCAAATTATGCGTGTCTTCTTTATCGCAGGAGATCTCAACCGCGATGTGTTTGGTTTCGCTGGTGATGGTCGCTTGTATGCGTTGTTGGTGTTTGCCGTGCCCGAATTGCACCAGGCTGTATTTATTCAACCGCAGCCATGGAATGTTGCGTTCCTGCGCGGCTTTGACCAGTGCAGCGGTACTCGGCCCCAATTCGCGGCGCTGCGCCATACGCACAAAGCCTTGTAGTTCATCGTTGAAATCAAATTCTTCCTCGAACTCGTAGTCGACTTGATCCTTGACCGCAGCCGGCAACAAATTCATCAACAATTTGATCGCCAACTCCCCTGCTTCCAGACCCACATCGCGCTGCTGGTATTGGAAGATCATGTTGTATTCGCCGAGATTGCCGGTGGAGCGGGTCTTGCCAAAGCTCACGTCGGACCCCGCCAGCGTTTGCAACTCAAGCGCGACGTGCTCCATGATATGGCCCATCCACGTGCCCTCGTCTTCGCGCAGGCGGCGCAAAAATCCACCAGCTTCGCGATAAGAACAGCCGTGTGTTTCCAAGCTGGGAATGGCGGCAACCAGGCCTTCGATAAACTCCGACCCAAGTTTTACCGACGGCCAGTCTTCCAACACGCTCAGATCGAGCACATGACGGATGACCGGAAAATTGGCATACACATTGGGACCAACATAGACATTTGTAGACAGGATACGCATGATTAATTTACCGTCCGTAGTTACGATTGAATTAACAAGAGTGGCTATGGCGCCGACTATAAACAGAAATGAGCGCCGCGCCAATCAGAACTGATGGAAATAAAAACAAAGTCCATTAACGCTGCTATGATGACGCGCCACCGCATGCTAGTGTAGTGTCCTATATAAACCGTCCATTTAGCGAGCCGCTCAAGAGTTAGCCGCTAGGCGCATTTTCGAAGTCATAGTGGGCCTATGTCTAGGAAATGCAACGACGCGGATGGCTCTTGAGCGACTCGCCCGAAGGGAAATACCCCATTTGCCCTCAGCTTCGTTATTATTCTTGCCAAGAGGTCCACTCTTCCCTGCGAACAATGCCTCGCTGAGAAAAAGTGGGGCGTTTCGAAAGGGACGTTTGAGAGAGGACACTACACTAGGTCACAGGCTACTTCGGCGCAAAAGCCTCGCGAGTTTTTATATTGTAACGTCCGGCGTCGGCTAACAAATGCAGCTTTAAACCCAACAATGTCAGCGCTTCACCACTGCCGGCAGCGGCCATAGATGAATATCTGAGGTCGCTGGCATCAATGATGGTCACGCCACCGCTGCCGACTACTTCCATCACATCATCTGGTCCGATAAAAACGCTCGTATCTTCGTCGAGTCCAACACCGGTCAAAAAGGGATTGTAAGACACCGCCACTAACAAACGACCTAGACGGCTACGTTCATTGAAATGCTGGTCGATCACCACGGAATTGGTCAGTCCCAGGCCCGGTGCCAAATTCACGCCATCTTCCGTAGGCACCAGACCTGTCGCGCCACCCGCAATCATGTGCTCGGGCATAATTGCCGCGCCCGCTGAAGTACCTCCCACATGAACACCGCATGCGTTCAATTTACGAATTTTCTGGAAAATTGGCGTACCACCCAGGATAGTGGAGAGGCGCAGTTGATTACCACCGGTGATGAAAATGCCTGTGACACTGTCGAGAATCTCCAGGTAGTCATCGCGTTGTGCATCTTCGCGTTCATTGATCGGTAGTGATACGGCTTTCTTCGCGCCCAATTCGGTAAACACTTCCTCATACCTGGAGCCGGTATCTTCCAGCATTGAGGCGGTTGGGATGATGGCGATCACTGCATTCCGGTCGCCACAAACCTCGACATAGCGACCAAGCACATTAAGGTCGAAGATCTTGTCTTCACCGCCACCAATGGGAATGACGTAACCCCGCTGATTGCCCTCAAGTACCGGAGACGGGGCCATTATTGTTGCTCCTCGAATAGATCGACTATTGTCTGCGTGCCATCATTGATATGCCACCGGCCCATTGCCATAACGTCCGTGATGTTGTGTTGCGCATCAATAATCAGCAAGTCCGCGTCCATGCCTTCCGCGATTTGCCCCTTGTGTTCCAGTTTTAAAAGCCTGGCAACGTTGCTGGAAAAGATTGGCAGTATTTGTTCAAGCGAGAGCCCATCTGCAAGCAGTTCCTGCAAGGTTTCCGTCAGCGCGCTGGCACGACCAAAATCCATGGTCACCAGCTCGCCCCGCTGATCAAATGTTGGCAAGCATCCGCCTCCATCTGAACTGACCGTTAACTTATCAGCGGGTAATTCACGCTCTAAATATAGCTTGATTGCTTGCGCCGCCGTCCAACTATGTTCGTCGGCCGGGAAAGCGGTGACATCGATATAACAACCTTGTTGCGCCAATTCGCAGGCTTCATCAAACAGCCAGCGCTGCCGATTGACATGAGTAGGGTTAAACACTCGCGCGGGTATTTCTGACTTTTCCAAGGCTTCCCGCACCAATTGCAGACCTCGCTTACCGTCACCTAAATGCAAATGCAGGACGCCGGCCTTACCGCTCATTAAACCCGCCACGTGTGCTTCGCTCGCAACACGCAACAGTTCGTCCAGCGTGGGCTGACTTGAGCGATGATCGCTAATCGCAATTTCGCCGACGCCAATCACCGGGTCGATAAACACAATGTCGCCGCGCACGCTGCCAGTTACCGTAACCGGCGGAACATGATAACCACCACAGTAGCAGTAAGCTGACAAACCTTGTTTGCTCAAGCCCCTCGCCTGAGTGACCAAGGTTTCGGTATTACGGGTAAGGTCGTCGGTGCCGAGCAAACCTACCACCGTGGTCACGCCTGCGGAAGTAAATTGACTGAGAAACACCGGCGGCACACGCGATTCTGGTCCGGTTTCACCGCCACCGCCCGTAATGTGCGCGTGGCCGTCGATAAAACCAGGGAGCAAGCGCTTGCCTTTAAGGTCGGTGACGGAAACATTCAGCGTTGGGTCAAGATTAGGAGCAAGTTCGGTAATACTAATGATTTTATTACCAGCCACCAGCAAGTTCCTGACTCCTAGCGGAGCAGGTGAATAAACATCCGCATTTAAGATGAGCTGTATCTGGCTGGCCATGGTTAGTATGCAGGGTGGACTGCAGGAGTAATGAGGCCGCGCAGCATAGCAAAAATATCGGTAAAGCTGAATTGAAACCTACGCTTGCAAGTCGGCCAATTTAAAGACTTCTGCCTGCGGCGTTTCGACGTCACCTTCTACCAGAAAAAAGCGCCAGAACAGCATGCCGAATAGATTGCCCTCGCTATCCAGCCAGTTCGCGGCACCAGGATTCTGAGCAGAGAGGACCATCCGAAACGAACCGTCTGGTTCAAGCTCAGTTTGTGCGCGGTTTAACGAAGCACTGCGGTTCACGTAGTCGTAGGTTTGCTGGAAGCGATTCCACAAGCACACGTTGCCAAACCGGCATTGCGGCCAGCGGCCGGTCAGCACCAGGGCTTCACCTTCGTTGATAAAGAACGGCGCCATGGAGTAATGCGCGTCAAATGCAGACAACGTAAAGTTACCCGGCGGCTGCGGAACTGGAAATGTATTGGGTATTAAAGATACAAACGACGGCGGCTCCGAATTGGCCATTGGCGGCATACCCAGAGTGCGTGAGCGCACGAAATTGCCTACCCGGCGAATGCCGGCTGCGACACTCTCGTCATTCAGTGGTGGCGGAACATCAGTCTCACTCAGACATTCAATGCGCATGCGTGGTTCCAGATTCGGATCCTTAGCGGCGGGTTGCTGCTGCTCAAAGTAGTGGCGAGTGGTGACCCGAGAGGCACCGTCATTTAAGGGCAGCCAGTTTTTATCTCGATGTTCACCGCCCAGGAAAACCGTAAAGTTTCCATTGCTGTCGATATCCATCATGGTGTCATTAATAACACCGTCTGTTTTATCGGCGAAACCACCATCTTCAGCACCGCTTTCAATGGTCATTGAAAAATACGCCGCGCCGTTGGTGCTGCCAGATACAACATATTCATAAGCCGGGCTGACGGGCGCGTCGAAATAGATGGCATCGCTGTTATCGCCCGTCAGTTTGCGGCTTGGAGTGACGATACGGCGAAAGTCCGGAGCGCGTACATCTTGTTCGAAGTTGCCTACCAGGCCGGCTTCAAGAATATGCATTAACGCGCGATGGGAGCCAACAATATCGTCAGCAGAGGCCAGGTTCCACTCTTCGCTAGACCAACGTTCGTCTACTTCTTGTAGCAGGCCAATCAACTCATTTAACGCATTGCGACTTTCGGTTTGTATAGGCATGGCTCCCTCTTCAGTACACTGGCAAATAAGGCGAGATATTAAACCGCTAGCATCAGAACGGGAAGCGCAAGTGAAGGAACCTTAATTATTGTTAGTGATTCACCACAAATGAAGGAAATTTGCTACGATCATCACAACGAATACCAACTTACAGTGGCTTAGCAGAAAAACAGGTTTTAACGCAAATGAGTAAGTTCCCATTTCCAATTCCGCACGGCTGGTTTGGTTTGTGCTTTTCCCACGAGCTCAAGCCCTCCGAAGTAAAGAAGGTACGTTTTTGCGCCCGCGACCTGGTCGTTTTTAGAACGGAGTCAGGGAAAGCTGCCGCCCTTGACAACTACTGCCCGCATCTTGGGGCGGCGTTGAGTCAAGGTTGCGTGCGAGGGGAAGCCATACAATGCCCGTTTCACAACTGGCAGTGGGATACCGCAGGCAAGTGTGTCAACATCCCCTATGCTAAGAAAATCCCTGAGCGAGCCGTCACAGAGAGCATACCGGTGCGCGAAGTCAACGGCATGCTCTTGGCTTGGCATCATCCAGACGGCAAAGCGCCTTATTTTGAAGTACAAACAGTTGCCCCTTTGGGTGAGGAGAAAGACGAGTGGAGCGAGGTACACTTTCTTGAGCATGACTTACCGACATGCCTGCAAGAAATCTCTGAAAATGACGTGGATACAGCACATTTTCCTTACCTGCACGGTATGCCCGGCATGCACGATGCGGAATCGAAGATCGATGGACCCATCAAACACACCGTACAGACCTTCCTCACCGGTGACAACTTTGTTGTAGGAGAGGCTTCATCAGAGACTCCGTACCTGTCGGTGCGGGAATCTTATGGGCCGGGCAGCATCACCGTATGGTCCAAGAATGTGCCCGGCGTCGCGCCCAACGTCTTGGGTGAATTTCTTCTTTATAACGTGTCTACGCCTGTTGAAGAAGACAGAACCATTCTGCGCTGGTCAATGCTGATGACCAAAAATCTGGAACACGATGATATGGGGAAAACCATGCTGGTTAGTCACGCCGAAGGGGTGAAAGCCGATATTCCCATTTGGCAGGAAAAGGTTTATCAGGAAAATCCCGTGTTGTGCGATGGCGACGGTCCCATTGCAAAGCACCGAAAATGGTTTTCCCAATTTTATCACTAGGGAGTGTTCCGGGAAGCGCGTAGTTAGGCTTTTCCAGCAACAACGCCCTCCGCATGCAGTGTCTGGATTGTACGTTCATCGTAACCAAGTTCACGTAAAATGTTGTTGGTATGCTCTCCTCGCGGCACCGCGTCGTGCTTGATATCCCCCGCCGTTCTGCTGAAACGTGGCGCTGGCGCGGGTTGGTAAATTCCATCGTGTTCCAGGTACGTTGAGCGGCTGGCGTTGTGTGAGTGATCTTTTACTTCCGCCATAGACAATACGGGTGCATAGCAAACATCACTGCCCGCCATTAAATCATCCCATTCTTCACGTGTTTTTTTCTTGAATATAGCAGCAAGCTGTTCCTTCATTTGCGGCCAGTTTTCCACATCAAACTGATTGCTAAAAGGCTCGGCCTCAGCGCCCAGTTTTTCCAATAGCGCTGCGTAGAATTGCGGTTCGATGGAGCCAAGGGAAATATACTTATTATCGCTAGTCTCGTATACCTCGTAGAAATGCGAACCCGAGTCGAGCATATTCTCCCCACGTTTATCCGACCAGAAGCCCGCTTGGGACGCCGCGTACATACTCGTCATCAAGGTTGACGCACCGTCAACCATGGCAGCATCAACCACCTGGCCCTTTCCGGAAGTGCGCGCCTCGAGCAGCGC
>JBPCXM010000620.1:0-17470 GCA_051008535.1 Pseudomonadales bacterium
GTTCTAGACTCTTCAACCGCTCCGATTCATATCCCGATGCTACGTCACTTGTCGTGACGAGTCTCGCGCAAGAGCCCACCATACACCCTGGGGCTCACATGAACATCGAATCGAGAGCTCCGTGGTACGAGATTCTCGACGACTGCCCACAGTTCGCTTCCTTCCCCCCTGGGATCGAAGACGCCATGCGTGGCGTAACGGGAAAGTCTGGTGCCACCTAACCAGGCGTTGCAGCTGACCCGCTAGGGTTTCGGCTCAAACCGTCGTAATATCCTGCGGGGCGTCAGGATTTTTTCGCACCGGATCGACAAATCACCGGCGGCAGCTGGGCGCCCGGTACGTTAAGCAGCATCCGAGAACGACCGGTTTAGATCGATCTGAGTCAGTCGAAGACTTTATAGAGGGAAATGTCGAATGACCGCAGTTAGGCGATTCCCGCCTGACACCGTACGAATTTTCTAAGCTCTCGGCCGGTCAATTACAAGCGATTGCCAGTAGCCTACTGCTTATAGTACATTGAGTAAATAAAGAGAGCGTTAACCCGTTCTATACACTAGAGGAAGGAAGAAGCTATATTTCGCTATCTTTTCGCAATTGTTGTTGCTCTTCTTTTCGCCACTGCGACCTTTGGCGAAACTATAACCTATGTCCGCAAGGTATCAACCACTAACTTCTTGGGGTGGGGTGAAGCTGGCTTCTATTTCCCGCAGTTTGCCGCCTCTGGCATTATCGGACCAAAACGGACCGACGACAATATGCAGTTTTATGTGCCGAATTGGTTGGAATTCAATTTCAACCCCTTTGAAATCGGTACCACATTCTCAGCTGACAAGCCCGATTGCTTCGATAATTGTCGCGGAAGAGGCGTCTATACCCGGGGAGGATACACCAATTGGGACTCCTTAATCTTGCCAAACGGCTTCTCTGGCCTGTCTGGTTCAATTGTGGATGAACAGGCGGAAAACAACACAAACAACACCGTCAATCAAATCTACTTGAAAAATGGCGTGCCGTCCTCGTTCTGCATGCATGTCGTTACCGACAACACAGCCAATGCACACGATTCAGCCAAATCAATTATCGTGAGGGGCGGCAGACCGGACATAGGAAGCTTTGACCCCAACAGCTCAGTACCGAGTCTATCATTTGACGGAACTACCGACGTGCATACGTTTCGATTCGATAACTTTCTCCCGGACGATTTCATCAAGATCAGGCTCAACTCTGGCACTCCTGGCATGGCTCCCGGGTTTGGCGGTCTGATGTTTGATTTGACCTGCGATTCTATTCCCAATCAACAATGCGGTAACAACGTTTGTGACGCCAACCTCGGCGAGAGCTGCGAAAGTTGCCCAGGAGACTGCGGCACCTGCACAGCCGGAGCGACCCCAGGAAGAAATTTGTTCCATCATGGCCCAAGTTTACAGTCCCACTACGTGGACGGCGCCAATCGGCTGCTCGTTTTCGCCGCCCATGGCGTTGACAGTCAGAATCATAGGGTGGAGGGTGTTAAATATGGCAACACGAACATGCACTTTCTCGAAGCAAGATCTGAAGATAGGAACGAGAGATCCACTGTTTCGCTGTGGTATCTCAAAGAAGGGGATATTGACTCAGCCGGCGGCTCACAATTCAGCGTAGATTGGTTCCACAAGCCTGGTGACCGCTCTTACGAGAGTATCTTTTTTACTAATGTCAGTCAGAACTTCTCGTTTGGTTCTGTCGACGAAGCGGGTTGCACTGATTGCGATGTGGTTGCGTGTCCTGCGAGGCCCGTTGAGCCGGGCCACATATCGCTCTACGCCGGCACACATGAGAGAGACGGAGCCAACTTTTCACCCATTCACGGTTTTATAGAGGACGCCGACTTGTGGATGGGCGGCAGTGGCAAGGCTACCATCGGTCACAAAAACGGCACTGGCAATCCGGAGTCTGCGGGCGCCGAGTTTGGTAGAGAGGGCGCATTCTCTCTCGTTTGTTTCGAAGTTCAGGATATGCCCCGGACGGACAGTGATGGTGATGGTCTGAGCGATGCGGCTGAACTTGAGATCGGCACACTATTCAATGATAGCGATACCGATAACGACGGAGTGTCAGATTACGACGAGGTTAATTTCGACGGCGATGCGTCCTCCTACAATCCAGTGACCGATCTGAATCCATTTGTTGTCGATACCGATGGCGACGGTGTTGATGATGCCCGCGATCAGTTTCCTCTGGACCCGACCCAGACCGGCCTGCTAGTGGGAGACTTAAATGGGGACCAGCGACTGGATGCTGTTGACCTATTGCTGTTGCAACGTCTGTTGCAACAAGACAATCCCGCGGATGCAATAGAAGTGTCCGCCGATCTAAATAACGATGGTGTGGTCAACGCACTGGATCTGCTGCTATTGCAACGGCGTGTGCGTAATTATGAGGACTGATTTGATGAATAAAATCCCTGTGCTGGCCGCGCTGTTGGTGGCGGTCGTCCTGGCCGGCTGTCAGAGCGCGGCAACCCTGTCAACAGCGATACGCACCGGCGATACGTTCATTGTGGGCTTGTCCGGTGAGCCGGAAGCCCTGATGCCGAATACCGCGGCGGAAGTGATTCGTGTCGATGATTTAACGGCCACAATTACAGACTCTGCTGGCAACTCATCGCCAGTGCGGGTGCGTAGCGTATTTAGGGTGTTCGGGGATCCCACTGCGACTTCATTGGCAGCCAACCAGGGGCAGTGGATCGCAGTGATCGACCTAGTGGACGATGCGAGCGTGCCGCTCGATTTGAGTATCGGTAACGCGACGCTGAATATCAGTTCACCGAAACTCACTCAGCCGCTGGCTATAGCCACCACCATCCTGACCGGCACCGGCGTGCCCCACCCTCTCCTCGGCAAGGAAACTAGCGGTGAAAAACTGGCCAATCTGGTACCGTCGCAACAGGCGCTGGTCTCGGTAGCGGGTGGGCTGAACGGCGCGCTGCTGGGTGCAGTGCAGTATCAGTTTTTCGTCACTCAGGAACCGATACCAACCGGGCTCGGCAAGCTGTCAGCCATTGGCGCAGTCAAATTGCAGGGTCGACGGGATATCGCCTACCAGAGCTGGGTGACCCCCGCTCCAGCCGGTGGAACGAATCTGACAGTGATCATGACCGCGCCCGATGGCGTCGCAGAAGCGGACCTCCATCATCTGGATATTGCCTTGATTGCTGGTGCGATCAGTGTTGCCGACGATCCCGATAGCTATTTCAGTGGCAGTTTGCAGGAGGCGCTGTTCTTCGATATTGACGGTGCAAAACTGGACGGCCTACAGGCCACCGTCGGGATGGTGCAGTAGAGGGAGGCACTGACAAGTGACTGTGATCCCACAGCGCTGTACTTGGCGAATTCGCCCTGTTACGCGAACAGCTCCGAGCAATTGTTGTTTACAAAAGTCCTCTATTGAAAAGAGAGAATTCTATACGCGTCATTGTTTCTCCGCAGCCTTCAGCAACGTCAAATCGCTAGCAGGCGGCAAAAAAGCAACGAGTAGAGCGACGGATCGACACTGACTTGGAAATTGATAGTCCAGTTTGAGTCGCGTGCTGTCTGTCAAGATTACATCACCTGATTGGCTGTACCCCCTCTGTGTCAGGATAGTTGTCGCCTAAATTTCCCATTCAAATGACTTGAGGGCGGCACGGAAATCGACATGACTTACTCCAGAGAGTTAAAAGATGCGGTATTAGATAAAGTTCGTGTGAACACAGACCTATCGAAATCACCAATTACATATGACAAAGTGACGGAGTTAATTTATTCGAAACTCCGGGGACAGTTTACTGAATCCACCTCTTATGCCAGCACTTAATTGATCAGTGTCGAATCAAGTAAGGTGTCCACCGTACTCCTCAAGCTGGTAAACTGACAAATGCAAGTAGCGCGAGGGTGCGCTTAAACCGCTGCGTTTGACGGTTAAGGCCAAACAAAATTATGCACAAGAGGGCTTCACCATGTTGAGACGTCAATTCCTCGGCAGTGCCGGGATTGCTCTGGGTTCTAGCGCGCTGGCTAGCGCGGCAGGTCTTGCAGCAACTGCTTCCACCCAGGGAGATCCCATCAAATCCGGTGACTGGGCCGCTTTGAGGGACTTATTCCCCCTGACTCGCGACTATATACACTTATCCACTTTTCTTTTGGCATCCCATCCGAAACCTGTGGCGGATGCAATAGAGCGGCACCGCCGTGCGCTTGATGAAAATCCTGCGGCATATTGGCATGAGCATTACCAGACCATAGACGGTGAGATTGGCGCGAAAGCGGCGAGTTACATGGGAGGTAAAGGCCATCAGATTGCCTTGACCGACAGCACGACGATGGGGCTTTCGATGGTCTATAGCGGTTTGAAGCTAAAGCCCGGCGACGAAATTCTGCAAACAGTGCACGATCATTACTCAACTGATATGTCGCTGGCGCACCGTGCGAAACGCACGGGAGCTACTGTGCGCAGGATAGCGCTTTACGATGATCCCGCCAGTATCAGCGTCGAAGACGCAGTCAAACGCCTGAAGAAAGGCATTGCCGACAAAACGCGGGTAGTGGCAGTTACCTGGGTACATTCTTCAACCGGAGTAAAACTCCCGCTGAGAGCGTTGGCCGATGCCATTGCCGAGGTAAACGCCCGCCGAGAATCGGCTGATCATGTTTTGTTTTGTGTCGATGGTGTACACGGTTTTGGAATAGAAAATCAGGATGTCAGCCAATTGGGTTGTGACTTCTTCATTGCGGGCACCCACAAATGGATTTTTGGTCCGCGCGGTACGGGCCTCATTTGGGGCAATGACAAGGGATGGCAGCATTGCGATGTAGTCATTCCAAGTTTTAGCGCTTCTTACGATGTCTGGTTGGGGAAAACCACACTCGACAAGGTACCGTTGGGGGAGCAAATGAGCCCAGGGGGTTTCCATTCTTTCGAGCATCGCTGGGCGCTTCCTGCCGCATTTGAGCTACACCTCAAACTGGGTAAGGCAAAAGTGCAGCAACGTATTCACCAGCTTAATACCCAGACCAAGGAAGGACTCGCCAAGATGTCGCATGTGAAGCTATACACGCCGATGTCGACGGCTTTGTCTTCCGGTCTCGTCTGCTTTGATGTTGCTGGCATTCAACCCGAACAGGTCGTCAGGCGGATGTATGACAAGGGCATAATCATGAGCAACACCCCTTACCGGCAAACCTATGCCCGCTTCGCGCCAAGCTTGATTAATAATGAGATGGAAATCGATAGTGCATTAGCGGAGATTCGCGCGATGGCGTGATTTTCAATCGCCATCACACAGAACCTTCGAGTAGCTACTAAGGTGTAGCCCCCACCTCCTAACCCGAAATAGCCACGGACTTGCCAATGTATGCCGACTCGCGCGCGGCAAGTGCAAGAAACTTGGCGACCGACTTGCGTGCTACCTTCATGACCCTCGCCTGACCATTCGTTGACAGAAAGGGGATTGCATCCGAATCCTCGTCAATCAGGTGCACCGGTTGGGCGATCACCCAATCTACGCCACTGTCACGTACTACCTTTTCTTGCTCTTCGGTGTCGGCAATTTGAGGTTTGAGTATCAGCTTGAAGAACAACTGATCGACAAGGCCCAGAAGTCCACGGGTCTCCCCCACGCCGAACGAGCTTTGTACAATCAGTCGTTGCACGTGATGCTTGCGCATTGCAGCGATGACATTGCGGGTTCCTGCCGAGCGAATGTTTCCGTGCGTGCGTGCCGTTCCAAAAAACCGAACGCGTAAGGGATTCTCGCTGATCCCTAAGGTCACGATGACAACGTCTTGATCGCACATTGCACTATCGAGTGCGGCAGAGTCGGTGGCATCGCCATTTATTGTGACCAGCCGATCCGAACCATCCGCAAGCAGACTCGCGCTACGCGAGAAGGCGGTCACGTTATGACCTTCGCTCAATAGTTTTTCCACGGTTGCACGGCCAGTGCCTCCCGTTGCCCCAACGACGAGGATGTTAAGTGACTCCATGATTTTACTGCTCTGTGGGTATACGAATTCGTTTGTCTGGTTGTTCATGATCATTGCCTCCAATAAGTTTACACAGTGTAAATTGACACAGTGTAAACTTAAAACATGGTTTACATAATGTCAAGCGAATTTACAAAATGTACGCGAGAATTGTAGAAGTGGCAGTGGAAATGCATAAGAACTGCCTTGGTGGCAATCGCGCTGGAAACTTAGATTACGATCGACTAGTTATCCCCCATTAGTTCGTATTTCGACCAATCGATGTTTCAAGTACAGCAACTAGACCACTAATAAAGAGAGCCAAAATGGGCGACATTTATATCGAGTACGAATACTGGTTTGCCACATTTCAATTGGTGTTCGCTATGTTGGGCATGGGGGCGTCACCGATACAATTGGCGACATGGTGCTTTTTACGGTGCTGCTTTACGGTGGTGTGCAAATGTTAATCGCTGCTGTGTTGATTACCATCCGCCGCCATTCAACGAAAGAGGATCAACCGGTTAGTGCTAAATAAACAAACGATGCTCATTGGCTTTAATCCACCGCCGCGACTCGCGATAGTGAGGGCACACCGACTCCACCAGCGCCCAATAGGTTTTGGAGTGGTCCATGTGTTTGAGGTGGCAAATTTCGTGTGCAACCAAATAGTCAACGCATTCAGAAGGGGCCAGCATGATCAGCCAGTTGTATTGCACCACGCCTTTGCTCGAGCAGTGCCCCCATTGGGATTTGGTTTTGCGCAGGCGAATTTCCTGCAAGCGATGCCCAAGGCCCAGCTCCTCTGCTAGTGACTCGGCGCGTGGCACCATATATTCCCGCGCTTGTTGCTCCAGCCAGATATAAAAGTAATCCTCGCTGCGGCTGAACAAATCGCTGGCAGGAATGTACAAATTGTTTTTCCGTAAAACCACGCCGCGACGGTTGTCGGTTGTTATGCAAACCCGTACAGGCTGGCCTAAATACAGAATCTCGGCGCCATCGCTCAGTTCGAGCGATTCGGTGGCCTTGCGTCGTTGTTCCTCAATTTGTTTGATGATCCAATCGACTTTTTGGTGTACAAATTCTTCAATCCACTTTTTTGGCGCGCGCAGCGGTGCGCGAACGTCGGCGCGGCCATCGCGCACGTAGATGGCGACACTCTTGCGCCGCGAGCGGGTAATTTCGTAGTCGAACGGAAGGTCAAGCGCCATCGAGTGTTCCGTTGTGTTCGTGTGCTGCAATCACGGCAATAAAGGCATCGCCGTAGCGCTCGAGTTTCGTTTGGCCAACGCCGTTGAGCTGCAATAGTTTCGCGGTGGCGAGCGGTCGATAATGTAACATTTCCATCAGTGTTGCATCGTGAAAAATCACGTACGGCGGCACACCTTGTTCGTCGGCCAGTTGCTTGCGGCAATCGCGTAAGGCATCCCATAGTGCTTTGTCGTCGTCTTTGATCTGGCGGTCGCCGCGCGGTTTTTTCTCGATGGTTTCCTTTACGTCGCGCCGCAGCGTAATTGTTTCTTCGCCACGCAATAGGGGCCGGCATTTCTCGGTTAACTGTAAAGCGCCAAAACCTTCGATATCAACGCGTAAATAGCCGCGCGCCACCAATTGTCGAAACACTGACCGCCACTGGCTTGCGTCGAGGTCGACGCCCACACCGAAAGTCGATAATTGCTGGTGGTTCCATTGTTCTACCTTGGCGGTTGCTTCACCGCGCAACACATCAACCAGGTGGTTGACGCCGAAGCGCTGGCCAGTACGGTAAACGCAAGACAAAGCCTTTTGCGCCGCCACGCTGCCATCCCAAGTGGCGATAGGGGTCAAGCAGGCGTCGCAGTTGCCGCACTGCTCGGCGCTGTGATCGCCGAAGTAATGCAATAGCGCATGGCGGCGACAGGTGGTTATTTCGCACAAGCCGAGCATAGCATCCAACTTATAGCGCTCGGCGCGTTTATGTTCTTCGCTGCCTTGTGAGCCATCCATCATCTGCCGCAGTTTTGTCACATCTTGCAAACCATAAGACATCCACGCCGTGGCCGGTTCGCCGTCGCGGCCGGCGCGACCGGTTTCCTGGTAGTAGGCCTCGATGCTTTTTGGCAGGTCGAGGTGAGCGATAAAACGTACGTCGGGTTTGTCTATACCCATACCGAAGGCGATTGTGGCGACAATGATCACGCCATCCTCGCGCAGAAAGCATTGTTGGTGCCGCTGGCGTACACTGGAATCCAACCCCGCATGGTAAGGCAAGGCTTTAAAGCCTTGCTCGGTAAGCCATTGTGCGGTGTTTTTCACTTTTTTACGTGATAAGCAATACACAATGCCGGCGTCGTGTTCGTGTTCGCGGCGCAGGAAGCGCAACAATTGTTGCTTGGCGTTGTCTTTCTGGGTAATGCGATACTGAATATTGGGCCGGTCGAAACCGCTGATAAACTGCTGCCCCTCGCCGAGTTGCAGGCGTTGCACAATTTCCGTGCGCGTGCGTGCGTCGGCGGTGGCGGTTAGGGCGATACGTGGCACTTCGGGAAAGCGTTCTTGCAAGACACTGAGCTGCAAATAATCGGCTCGAAAATCATGCCCCCACTGTGAAACACAATGCGCTTCGTCGACGGCAAATAAAGCGATATGCGCCTGACTCAACAAGTCGAGTGTGCGTTCCTGTAGCAAGCGCTCTGGAGCGATGTAGAGTAAATCAACGGTGCCTTGCAGTAAGTCTTGTTCTATGGCGTCGGCTTCGAAGCTGCTCAATGTTGAGTTCAGAAAACTCGCCCGCACGCCCAACAGTTCTAGCGCATTGACCTGGTCTTGCATCAGCGCGATTAACGGTGATATCACAATACCGACGCCCTCGCGCACAATAGCTGGAATCTGATAACACAGCGATTTGCCACCGCCGGTGGGCATCAGTACCAGTGCATCGCGACCTGCCACCAGTTCGCCTATGGCGGCTTCTTGTTGGCCACGAAATTGTTGAAAACCGAAAGTGTTTTGTAAGACTTGTAGGGACGACAACTGCATGATGCCGGATTATACGGCATTGGCCGCCCACGATAGTATCATTGATGCTATGGCGACCTTGGATGGCGAATAGACAGTCATCTGCTTGTCATATTAGTATGTGCGGCGCGCTTCCCCACGTGACTGGCGAATCTCAGTAACACAAACTATTGCGAGCAACGAAAGCCCTCCGAGGAACCCTATGACGCTTTCTATGAGCAAAGAGCAGTGTAAGCAGGTCTATAGCAAGCTATTTAATACCATAGCCGTCGCAGATGATATTGCCAGCGTCACGACTATCGATAGCGAGGTGCAACCGACTGCGGTAGGTTTAAGCCAGGTGGCCGCCGGGAAAATCTGGCAAGCAGTAGAGAACCTGTACGCCACCGGCTACTACCCGGCGATTATGTTTTGCCTGCGCCGCGACGGCGAGATCGTGTTCAACCGGACCATCGGTCATGCCACGGGCAACGGCCCGCAGGACACGGAAGATACACCCAAGGTGCTGGCCACGCCGGCAACGCCAAGCTGTCTTTTTTCAGCGTCGAAACCGATGAGTGCCATGGTGGCGCACAAGCTGGAGGAGCAAGGCACGCTGAATATGCTCAATCCCATCAGCCATTACATTCCCGAATTTGGCACGCACGGCAAAGAGAAGACCACCATATTTCATCTGCTATCGCATCGTGCCGGCATTCCGATGGTGGAGGGTATCGACGATATCCGCGTGATTTTCGACCACGAATATTGTTTGCAGCGCCTGTGCGATACCAAACCAGTGGCGAGCAATAATCGAGACCAGGCATACCACGCCGTCACCAGCGGCATTATCCTCGATGAAATCGTGCGCCGCGCGACGGGCAAGGATATGCGTACGTTGTGGCGCCAGTATTTTAAAACGCCAATGGGGTTTAAAACATTTGATTACGGCGCAACCGCGGCCGTGCAGAAGAAGCTTACAGCCCAGAATCTAACCGGCATGCAAAATCGGCTTATTCTCGATCCGATTATGAAAGGTATGATCGGCGGTACTCTTGGCGATATAGTGGAATTGTTAGATGAGCCTCAGTTTTACAAAAGCGTGATACCGTCTGCCAACATGTTTGCTACCGCGGAGGAGGCGAGCCGTTTCTACGACATGCTCCTTAACGATGGCAAGTGGCGTGGCAAGGCCATCTTACAACCCGAGACGATTCATCGTGCCACCATGGAGGCTGGCCCGCATATGTGGGATAAAACCATTGGCATTCCGCTGCGTTTCAGTCAGGGGTTTATGCTCGGCGGCGATCGGTTTGGCATGTATGGCCCCGGCAGTGAGCAGGCTTTCGGCCATCTCGGCTTGATCAACAATATGGTCTGGGCCGACCCGGAGCGCAAAATCAGCGTGGCGCTGTTGCTCACCGGCCTACCGTTGCTGGCTGCTAATATGCCGGCTTACGTTCGCTTACTTTGGGCTATTGCTAATAATTGTCCGAAGGTTTGAAGTAACCAAAATCACCGCTACTAGTCCGTAACCGCTTCACTCTATCTATCGTTTGGCGTTTCTCTATTTCTGGTAGAACTCGCATTTTCAATTGTACGATTTCGTTACGCTGTTATGCCTATGCCGGGTATGGCCCATAGCGTTTTAGTCCAGTTCATCACCCTGACTGTCGCCTCAAAAATTTGAGGTATAGGCCCCAAATATCTGAGGGCCACAATTTCTTGTGGTCAATGAGATATGTTAAGCCATTGTTATTTAAAGGCTTTATGTTTTGGCACGACTGCTGCAAAGGTAAGAGTAAGCAAGCGATTTACCTTAGGAGTTTATTGAAATGCAACAGTATCAACGCGCCAATATGCCAGTCGCAAAGATCTTGCAAGCCGCGTGCGCACTGCTAGAGCGCAAACAGCAGTTGGCTGGTATTCGAGCCCGACTCCTTGGTCATGTATCACATCACCAGCCACTACTTGCGGGATCGCCAGCCTGCAGCGTAGCCGAGTAACGCACCGCACTGCGGAGGGCGCCAACATGGCCAATAAACAACGAAGCCTGCTCACCAACTTTAATCGTTCACTGATATTTGCGCTGACATTGCTTGGCTTATTAATGGACGGATACCAAGGCGCCGATCTGCCAAGCACGTTGGCGCTGGTCGTTTGGTTATGGCTGCCGCACTGCGCTCGACTCGAAGCAAACCTGTTAACAAGGGTCAATGTCGGACGGGCCATGTTTGAACCCCTACGCCGGCCCGAACTCTGGAGAACCGTGAAATGAAACAGAAATTAACACCTCCGTTTAACGCCGACACCGCGCGCGCAAAAGTACAGGCGGCCGAGGATGCTTGGAATACTCGCAATCCCGTAACCGTATCTCGGGCCTATAGCGAAAATTCACAGTGGCGTAACCGCGATGAGTTTTTCTCCGGACGCGAAGCCATCAAGGATTTTCTAACCGATAAGTGGGACAAAGAGCTGCACTATTGCCTGATGAAAGAGCTGTGGGCCTTTACCGACAATCGCATCTCAGTGCGTTTCGAGTACGAGTGGCAGCACTCCACATCGGGCCAATGGTACCGCACCCATGGCAACGAACATTGGGAATTCGATGACGATGGACTAATGCGCAGGCGCGATATGAGCGCCAACGACATTCCTATCCAAGCCAGTGAAAGGCGGATTTGCGCTTAATCGTTCTGTTCAACAAAATCCGGGATCGCATTGGTCTCATCACAAAACCACTAAGGAGTGCACTATGCAAACGTTAACCAAAAGTCTCGCCGTCACGTTGGCCTTGACCGGCGCAATCTCTAGCGCCAACGCGGCGCTACCCGACCCTGGAATGGAGATTGAGAAAGGCCGTACCGCGCTGGTCATTACCGATCCTCAGAATGACTTCCTCAGCCCCAAGGGCGTGACCTGGGGTGTTGTCGGTAAGAGCGTCGAAGCCAACAATACTGTTGAGAACATAGAGATATTGCTCAAAGCCGCAAAGGGCAACGGTATTCCCGTATTCGTTTCGCCGCATTACTACTATCCCCACGACCACGGCTGGAAGTTCGAGGGCGCTTTGGAGAAACTGATGCACAGCATCGGCATGTTCGACCGTAAAGATGCCTTAAGTGTCGAAGGTTTCGAAGGCTCCGGCGCCGATTGGCTGGCCCGTTACAAACCGTATATACAAGACGGCAAGACGGTGGTTACCAGCCCGCACAAGGTTTACGGGCCCGAGACCAACGACCTCGTATTGCAGTTGCGCAAGCAAGGTATAGACAAAGTCATTCTCGGTGGCATGTCGGCCAACCTCTGTGTTGAGTCGCATATGCGCGAACTGCTTGAGCAGGGCTTCGAGGTCGCCGTAGTCGCCGATGCTACCGCCGCCGCACAAGTCGAAGAGGGTGATGGCTTCGCAGCCGCAACGGTGAACTACCGTTTCCTGGCCAATACGGTTTGGTCAGCCAAGGAAGCCAATCGGCTGATGCAAGCCAAATAACCAAATGCACAACAAACAGGATGATGCGGATTCTGACACAAACACTACAGGAGGATAAACACATTCTCGATACAGGTCACTTTGCTTTGGAGACACACCTGGACTTTATCGCTGGGCGTATTACAAACTTTATGGAACGAACAACGGTTGAGCGAGTCAGCAAAAGAAACGAGCATCTGCAAACGGCCGATGTTGCAAGGAGATAAACGGGAAGTTTAGCAAATCCGGGTGCGGTTCACGACGAGTTGACCTGGGCTTGCTTACCCGAACCAGGCCGCAATGGTAGACTCCAAGGGGCGATTTAATGAGCGCTGATAACGAACGACCAATATTTTATCGCAGCGAGCGGGCTATTCAAGAACGACTAGGTGTTTGCGAAAAGATGACGCGCAACGCATGGTTCGCTTCGAGGCGACACAGATAATTCACTCGCTCGACTCGTCGGCGCTTATGTGGTCGTTCAATGAGGTTTCGCCCTTCCTGGATTCGACGGGATCGTGGTAGTAAATAGTGCTAACCTAACTTACCAACGGGAGAATAGTTATGACGCCAAAGTTGAACGGTATCGATCATGTACACGTTTATGTGAATAACAACAGCGAGGCCGAGCGCTGGTATCAAACGGTATTGGGTTTTAAACGCGTTGATGAACTGATGGTCTGGGCGGTTGACAACGGTCCTTTGACGCTGGCTAATCCCCAGGGCAATGTTCACCTAGCGTTATTTGAAAGAGATGAACATCCGAATACATCGGCTATTGCATTTGGCGCAAGCGGTGAAGAATTCCTTGCCTGGAGGACACACCTTGAGAGCCATGGCCTTGAACTCAGACTTTCCGACCACCAATTAGCGTGGTCGTTATACTTTAGTGATCCCTATGGAAATCTGCATGAAATAACAACATATGAGCATGACTATGTTGCAAAGCAATTGGGGTAGCGAAAGCTGAGCCTGGGTATGTCATCCGCTGAGCGCCTATCCGTCGCCCCTGGATGTTTTTCGCACGGAATTGTGCGAACATTATCGACATGATCAAATTCCCTTAACGGTAAAACCAATGCTTCGTTCATTCCTTACGCTTGTTATCGGTTTTCTTGCCTGTACGTTGGTCAACGCCCAAACCATGAGACTGTCCACATCTAGCGGTGACTACGTGATTAGCAATGTATTCAGCGATGTTGACTTCTTTACCATTGCTATCGAAATCAACGCACCGCTGGCCCCCGGCGTTTACATCAATCCCGAAATTGTCAGCGTCGACTATCAGGTCACCGGTGACCTGGTGGCTGGCACGCCGTCTGAATTTCCCGCGTTCGACCTGCAAAGAAGTAATATCGGCGCTGACTTCTACGCGCAGGGTAGTTCGCTTAGTTTCGAAATTAGTGAAACTGCGGTGCTTAGCGACGGTATTCAGGCTGCCGAGCTGGTTGGCAGCGAGATCATACTGACGTTCAACGCCCGTGAAGTCGACAACGAGCGCTTTCATCCACCTCTGTTTGAACTCAACGCCAACGGCACGGGCCGTATCCAAAACTCAAATAATGTACCTACCCAAGACCCGCTAGTGGAAGTGGACTTCGGCGCGGAATATATTACTGATCTGATGTTCGATGCGGGCAACACGACGTTAATCACCGGAACGGTAACCGCCAACATGAGCGGTGGCGGCGGCGGTGGTGCTATGTCTCCGCTGGGCACGGGGGTGCTTATTGTTATCGGGACCTTTACCGCAATACGACGCCGGCGAGAGATAAGAGGAAATGTAAACCGATAGCCTCTCAACTCGCGTCAATCCTGCAGCCGATTGGTCATCACCCGGTTGGCTCCGAAATACTCAACAGCGCCAACCACACAGTGCCAGGCGGGCATGTCTGGTAACTGAGAATATCAACCACCGTTGATATACAGTACTCAGATGCCGACAACACTGTGACGTCCTTCGCAACCGAGGACGATAATAGCCTAGCTTGACCAATTTAATGTACTGCAATAACTGCAATAGCGGTATAATCACTATCAATAAGACTAACGCTGTGATTGCCATGCAAAGGACAACAGCCAAACGCCAAGAATTGAAGCGATGGGCACGAGTTCAAAGAAGCCGTCCCGATAGCGTCAATCAATTAAAACTAACAGCTAGTCTCGCGTTGCCCCAGTGACCGACAATCCCCCAGGAATGGCGAGCCGTGAGCGTGTGCTGATCGTTGCCCCGCAACCGTTCTACGAAGACCGGGGGACACCGATCGCAATTGCACAAGTAATTGATGGTCTAACCAAACTAGGTTACGGCGTAGATCTACTCACCTTTCCCGTCGGAAAGGATATGCAATGGCGCGATACGCGAATCATACGTTGTGCAAATCCTTTTTGCTTTCGATCTGTACCAATTGGATTCTCGGTGCGCAAGATTTTGCTTGACATCGCGCTTACCGCGACGCTGATGCGACACCTGCGGCGTTGTCGATTTGTGGCCATTCATGCGGTGGAGGAAATGGGATTTCCAGCGGTCTGGTTGGCACGTGGTCGAAACACGCGGGTCATCTACGACATGCAGTCGAGCCTGCCTGACCAGTTACGCGAAAACGTGCTGTTTCGCGCGGCGCTCGTGCAGCTCGCTTTGAAAGGCCTGGAGAGGTGGCTGATAAGTCGCGCTGATCTTGTCGCCTGCAGTACTGGCTTAATCGACTATGTCCGTTCAGTCGATCCGAAGGCTCGCGTCGTTCAGTGGGGGTTTGCGGGCGAGCCCGCTCCAACAGATCCCAATGCCTCGGTGATGCTGCGGCGCGATTTGGAAATCGCCGACGAGCAACGGGTTGTCATGTACACCGGAAATTTTCAATCATACCAGGGTGTGACGCTGTTTATAAATGCGATCCCGGAAATTGTGCGCTCGGTCCCAGATGCAGTCGTTGTCCTGGTAGGTGCAACAAGCGAAGATCAGATTGGATGCGACAAAAATGCCGCGTCGCTGATATACGAGGGCAAGTTGAAGGTCATCTCAAGACAACCTCGAGAACGAATCTCAGCGTATCTTGATATTGCTGATGTATTCGTTTCGCCGCGAATTTACGGTGACAATATTCCACTCAAGATTTTTACGTACATGGCTGCGCACCGGCCGATTGTTGCATCCGACATAGCTGCGCATCGCAGTCTACTGAGTGACGGGAGGGGTGTATTGGTTGAACCAGGCGCATCCGCGATTGCTAAGGGTGTCATCTCATTGTTGCAGCAACCAAAGAGCGCAGCTGCAATCGCTGATCGGGCCTACGAATACATGCGGACCCATCACAATGGAGATATGTTTACGGACCAGCTACGCGATTTATACCTTCGCGCTTCCGGATTCGGGCGCCACGCAAGAGGAAAAATTACACCTCCGCCAGCGTCCTCTGCAAAGGGAACGAAATCAACTTCAGCGAGCAAGGCTGAGAAACCGCCAGCTTGTAATGTCGTGAGTGTGATTATCCCGGCGCGAAACGAAGGCTCGAAGATCGGTGAAGTGGTTAGCGCGGTGTGCCAGCAGGAAGTGGACGGTCGGTCGCTGGAGGTAATTGTCGTCGATGATGGTTCAACGGACTGTACGACTGAGAATGCACGTTCGGCGGGTGCTGATGTTATTCAATCGACTGCGCCCGGCGCGGTGGGTAATCCTGCAGCTGCACGCAATCTCGGTGCTCAACATTCAAGTGGAGACCCGGTTATATTCCTCGATGCCGATTGCGTGGTTGCTGATGGGTGGCTTAATGCGCTACTTTCCGCGCACGCGGACGGCGCGACCGTTGTCGGCGGTGCGCTCGCACTGCCGCCTGGTCTAGAACCGATGGCGAGGTGTGACTATTACTGCGGCTGGTATCTCGTACACCCACGGGCTAGCGGTGGATTGGTGCCGCACCACCCACCGCCTAACCTAAGTGTTAGGCGGCAGGCTTTTCTCAGTACTTGCGGCTATTCGACCCGGCCACCTTTGGACTACACCAACGAAGAGAGGTTTTGGCAAGCCGAGTTGAAAAATAAAGGTCACGGTATTTACTTCGAGCCACAAGCAGTTGCTTATCACTACAATCGACCGGGCTTTTTGAATTTGCTGCGTCGCAACTATCGTTGGGGATATACGGCGATAGAGGCGAAATCACAAACCGGTGCGGCGCGCATCGCATGGCTGTACCGATGGCCATGGCTGGTGATTCCCGCGGCACCGCTCCTGGCGTTGGCCCATACCGCATTTATCATCGTCTGCTGGGTCCGGATCGGTGTATGGGAACCGCTACTGATGCTGCCCGCTATCCTGGCCTCCCGGTTGACCTATGTCGGCGGCATGGTGGTTGGTGCCTTACGCTGGAAGCGTGGAGCCGGCGATACCATTTCCCGCAATCGACCGCGATGGCAATGACTGCTAGATCCCAAGCGACAAAAGGCTGAGACAGGTTGTGAGCACCCCAAGCATTACGGTTGCTGTGTGCACGAGGAATAGGACCGCGCAACTGGAGCGATTACTCGCTTCACTAGTTAATCAAGTCGGGAAAATGCATTGCATTCTGGTTGTCGACAACGCGCCTACGGACAACGCGTCGAAAACTATGGTGCGGGAGCGTTACGCCGACACAGTTGTTTACATACGCGAACCCATCGCTGGTCTCGATTTCGCACGCAATCGTGCGTTGCGAGAATCTGATAGCGATATCGTGGCGTTTATTGACGACGATGCAACAGCCTCCGTGACATGGACGCAAGCTATCGCAGAAGTCTTTTCTGAAAGTGATCGAATCGCAATCTGTACCGGTAAGGTAGATGCGCTCATGCGCGACACTGAGGGGCAGCGTCTGTTCGAAGCGAACGGCGGATTTGGCAGGGGCAGTGATCGAATTCATGTTTCGCCATCTACACATCACACTTCGGGGGCACGCTGGCGGCCGCTGATTTCCTGGTCGATAGGACTTGGGAGTGGTTGTAGTTTTGCGATTCGCAGAGACGTAGCCCTCGAACTAGGTGGGTTCGATGAGGCATTGGATATGGG
>JBPCXM010000621.1:0-9095 GCA_051008535.1 Pseudomonadales bacterium
ATCAGGGCGGTGAGATCAATCCGTACGAAGACTATTTGCTGGTACACCAGTTTGATGCGCACGCCTGGACCGAGGTGTGGTTGCCCGGCCGCGGTTGGCAACGCGTCGACCCAACCTCCGCCGTCGCACCCAATCGCATCGAGTTAGGAATTGGCGACACGCTAGGCGAAGAGCTGCGCGAAAGCGGGCCACTGTCGTTGAGCAATTTTCGGCATATCGAGTTGCTAAACTGGGCTCGTTTACGCTGGGATGGCCTGAATTATTCGTGGACTCAACTAGTGCTTAACTATGACGCCGCAGCGCAGGTATCATTTTTTGAAGAATGGCTGGGAGCTGTCTCACCGCTGCGCATCGCCTTATTTTTGCTGGGCGGTGGTGCGCTGGTGCTTAGCTTGGTGGCGATTAGCCTGATGCGCGACAAAGTTGCGCACAAATTGCATCCGGTTGATGCTATCTATTTGCGCCATTGCAAAGCCCTGGATCGCATTGGCTTAAGGCGCGGCGCCGCCGAGCCGCCGCATACATTTGCGTCGCGTATTGGTCAAACCTATCCAGAGCTCGCCGATAGTGCACAACGTATCGCACGACTGTACGCTGATTTACGCTATAGTTCGGAGCCGGATTCACACAGGGAAGGTAATAATAATCATAAAATCAATAAACTAAGGGCAGAAGTTAAATTCATAGTAGCGAAGTTGAAGAGCCAGCCGAAAGTACACTTTCCAACCACGACCGACGCCAAGGTCGGGGCATGAAAATTTTATTCATGAGCATGGTGCGCTTGGCTTATAATTTTATATTCGTGTTGCAATTAGCCCTCTGGCGGAGCAGTAGAGCCGGTGATTAAATCCGTGCCAACCCCCTGCATAGGCGTGTGCTCAACTGTGTTGGGCGATAGTGTATGTCGTGGCTGCAAGCGTTTTGCGCACGAAGTTATTCACTGGAATAGCTATACTCACACGCAGAAACGCGTGGTAGATGATCGCTTGCAGCAGTTGCTGACCCAGATTGTGCGAACTTACCTTGAAATCGTCGATGGCGAGTTGTTGCTGCGCCAGATTGCTATCAACAAAATCGCCAGTGCCGAGCATCGTAATCTGCATTGTAGGGCCTATGATTTGTTGCGCGCCGGTGCAGGGCAAATGCAGCGTCTGGAGAACTTCGGACTTCGTTCCCTGTCTGATCAACCGCATTGGTCGGCTATGCAGCTCAAAGAAGCAATTGACGCCGACTTTCGGGCATTGTCCGAAGCTTATTATCACCGTTATTTTAGAGTAGCCGAGCGAGTGGCGGAACGCGCTTAGGCGGGTTGTGGAAATCGCTGTTGTCGGAACTGTGACATGATCAAAACCGTTATATGATTGGTTTCAAGAACGCCCCGCAGAATGCCTGGGTCAACATGCCTATGCGTTTTGTGCCATTTTTTCTGGCATGCGCAGTTGGCGCCTGCGGCGGTGGCGGATCAAGTGGCGGTGGTGATGCGCCCACTCCCATAGGGCCGCAGGTATCGCTGTCTGGCACCATCACTTATACCCGCGTGCCTTCTGCAGCCGACGGCTTCGGTCTTGATTATGGCAGTGCTATTGACAAGCCAGCGCGTGGCGTGGTCGTTGAAGCGCTAAGCGCGAACGATACAGTGTTGGACTCTACTGTGACCGCTGCAAATGGTGCTTATAGCCTCAGTGTGTCAGAAAACACCGATGTTAAGGTGCGCGCTAAGGCGCAAATGCTGCAAACAGGCAACCCAGGATGGGATGTAAGCGTCACCGATAACACGCAGGGCAATGCCCTGTACTCGCTGACCGGCGGATTGGTTAATAGCGGTACGACCGACTCCAGTCGCGATTTGCTTGCGCCCTCGGGGTGGGACGGCAGCAGCTATAGTGGCACGCGCGTGGCGGCCCCATTCGCAATTTTGGATACTGTCTACAACGCCCAACAAGTGTATTTGGAGGCTCAGCCTGGCACCGTGTTCGAACCGCTTGAATTACGTTGGAGTGAAAATAATGTCACCAGTGATGGCTCCCTTGAGAACGGTGAAATTGGCACAACTTTTTATGATGTAAATATTCAGGTGATTTACGTTCTCGGTTTCGAAAACAACGATACAGACGAATACGACGAATCTGTGATCGCCCATGAATGGTGGCATTATGTGGAAGACGTATTGCTGCGCTCTGAAAACCTGGGTGGCCCGCACACGTCGGGCGATCGTCTCGATATGCGGGTCGCTTTTTCGGAGGGCGTGGGCAACGGCTGGTCGGCGGTGGCTAACGGCAGCCCGATTTATATCGATACTCAGAGTGCTAATCAGAGTGGAGGATTCAACTTTTCGCTGGAAAGCAACAACGGGCGGAATCCCGGTTGGTACAGTGAAAGCAGCGTGCAATCTATTTTTTATGACTTACTGGATGCGGGTGCCACTGACGACGATAACCTGAGCATCAGCCTGGCTACTGTTATTACTGCGCTGGCAACCGAGCATAAGCAGAGTCCGGCGTTTGCGAGTATTTTTACTTTCGTCAGTGCATTGAAGAATCAAAGTTCGGCGAACGCGTTCGAGATAGATCAATTGGTAGAGGCGCAATCGATTGAATCTGCGGGCAATGATGAATTCGGCAAGACAGAGACGAATGCAGCGGGTAATGTCAATGTGTTGCCAGTGTATACTAGCCTGGTAGTCGACTCGGTTGCGGGTCAGAATGTTTGCAGCATTAACAGTTTTGGCAACGGCAATAAACTTTCAAATTTCCGTTTTTTGCGCTTTAACATTGCCAACACGGCAAGCTATAGCATTACGGCGACGCGTACCACCGGGCTGCAACCCAGCGATCCTGATTTTATCGTTTATCGCAACGGTGAAGTTATCGTCCGGGCAACGTCAATGACGACGGCCGACCTTGAACAGACTACCGTCAATTTGACGCCTGGCGAGTATGTGATGCAAGTTGCTGAGTTTACCAATGCCCGCGATGGCGGTGGTGGTGAAACCTGTTTTGATGTACGTATCGAAACGCAATAGGAGAGAGGAAGTTCAATGCGCTATTCCATGGTACTTTGTTGTTGTGTTCTGCTAGTGGCGTGCAAACAGGAGGTCGCAGTGCCGGCAAACGATTCAGCGAATGCAAAACTCGAGCAGCAGCGAACCACAAAACCGGGTGCTGCTGTCGAGCTACAACACCGCATCACTTCGCCGGTTGCGTTGGCGCAACCGGTCGCCGTTGAGCTGGATATCAGCAGCTCCTCGGTAACGGCCGACGTCCGTGTGCAACTTCAAGTCGATGATAACCTCAGTTTGCTGAGCGATCGCAACGAGTGGCAACTCACACTAGGCGCCGGCAAAACTCCCGCGACATTGCCTGTTAACGTTGCATTGCAATCGGGAGAGCGGGGCTATATCCATGTGTTTGTCGTCATGACGACACCAGATGGAGACCGCACACGCAGTTTTGCGGTGCCGGTGCGTCTGCCCAAGGCTGCGAGCGACAAGGCTCTGCAGAAGTCAGCACAAGAGCAACCGGGCATTATCGAAATGCCTGCTGAAGAAAAAATCTACAAACAAGACTAAATCTGTGACGTCCAGTTTGCAGCGACAAATACCGCAGCGGAAATGGTCGCCACCAAGCAGTGCTGAGTCACTGATAGGCTGTGCGACACCCGAAGCGTGGCTGCAAGCGGCGCTGCAGCAGCAAGACATACTGCTCATCGATCACGCCAATTGCGAGAAAAAAGCCGCATCGACTGCGCTTAGTTTGCTCTATCGCTATGTTGAACGGCCTGAATTATTGCAAAAACTGTCGCGCCTCGCGCGCGAAGAACTGCGCCACTTTGAGCAAGTGTTAGCTATCATGCAGGCGCGGAGCATAGATTACGTGCAGTTGTCACCGTCACGCTACGCTGGCGCGTTGCACGAGCTGGTGCGGCCACAGGAACCACAACGGCTATTGGATACTTTGTTGATTGGTGCAGTTATAGAAGCGCGCTCCTATGAACGCTTCAAGAGTTTGGCCCCGCTGCTTGACAGCGAGCTACAAAAATTTTATCGATCGCTATTGCAGTCGGAAGAACGCCATTTCCAGGAGTACTTGCAGTTGGCAGAGCGTTATTTTGACGAAGATTTCAGCCCAAGAATTGCCTTGATCGCCGAGCGCGAGGCCGAGTTGATCAGCAGCGAGGATGCTAAATTTCGCTTTCACAGCGGTGCACCGATTACCGAATAGGCTGCTGTACCAAGTCCAATTGTTCAGGGCGCAAATCGACGTACCACAACTTCGTTCCCCAATCGCCGAGTACAATCCGCTGTGCGACGCCGTCTTCCAGTGCGACCGTATGGCGAGACGGTCTATGGGTATGGCCGTGAATCAAGCGCCGGCTATGGTAGTGCTGCATCTGTTGCACAACCTCTGAGGTTGTCACGTCCATAATATCCTCCGCTTTATTACTGTTTGCGCTGGCGCTGCCAGCGCGCAATTCAGCCGCGATTTGGCGGCGTTCGGCCAGCGGCTTGCTCATCAATTGCTGCTGCGTGGCTGGGTCGCGGATTTTGGCCCGGAATGCCATGTATTCAGCGTCGCTGGTGCACAAACTGTCACCGTGCATGAGCAAGGTAGTTTGCCCGTAAAAATCGATAACACTAGGGTCGGCTAGCAATTCGCAACCCGCCGCGCGACAAAACTGTTTGCCGATTAAGAAGTCACGATTGCCGTGCATGATATAGGTCGGCACTCCGCCGCCGGTCAATGAGGCTAACGCAGTAATGATTTCCTTATTCAACTCAGAGTGGTCGTCGTCGCCGATCCACGCTTCGAATAAATCGCCGAGAATATAGAGCGCGTCGCAGGCTACAGCTTCCCGCTGCAGGAACTCAAGAAAAGCTTGTGTGACATGACGGCGCGTTTCATCTAAATGCAAGTCTGAAATAAATAAAGTGCGCCGCATTTGGTTTGGCTGCTACTCAGCAACCTCGGCGCGCTCGATTATCACTTCGTCGTTGGGAACGTCTTGGTGCCCGCCCTTGGAGCCAGTGGGTACAGCTTTAATCTTGTCGACAACATCCATGCCGCTGGCGACCTTGGCAAACACGGCGTAACCCCAGCCCTGCGCGGTTTCGGCTGTGTGATTGAGGAAGTCGTTGTCTTTGACGTTAATAAAAAACTGCGCCGTTGCCGAATGCGGGTCGCCGGTGCGTGCCATGGCTAGCGTGCCGGTGTCATTTTTCAAGCCATTGTTAGCTTCGTTCTGGATCGGCTCGCGTACCGATTTTTGCTGCATATCGGCGTCGAAGCCGCCGCCCTGAATCATAAAGCCATCGATCACACGGTGAAAAATAGTGCCGTCATAAAAACCTTCGCGCGCATATTGTGCAAAATTTGCGGCAGTATTGGGTGCGTTCTCGTGGTCGAGTTCGATTTCGATGGGGCCGTGATTGGTGTGCAATGTGATCATGCGGGCTTCCTGAAGTAATGTTTAGACTAAGTAAATCAAGCCGCTATAATACGGCTTTTGCCAAGGGCAAACCAGTTGTTTGCAGCGCAGCCATGAATCAAACCACCAGCCATTTTATAAAAACGATCATTAGTGATGATCTGAAAACCGAGAAGTATGATGGCCGTGTGGTAACGCGTTTTCCGCCACATCCAAATGGTTTTTTGCACATCGGCCACGCTAAATCGATCTGCCTGAATTTTGGTTTGGCGGAAGAGTACGCGGGCGGCAAGTGTCACTTGCGCTTCGACGATACCAATCCCGAAAAGGAAGATATCGATTATATCAATTCCATTCAGGCTGATGTGCAATGGCTGGGTTTTCAATGGGCTGGTCCGGTACGCTACGCGTCGAATTATTTCGAACAACTCTATGATTATGCGGTTGAGCTGGTTAAAGAGGGTAAAGCCTACGTCTGTAGTTTGACAGCTGACGAGGCACGCGAGCATCGCGGTACTCTTACCGAGCCAGGTAAGAATAGTCCGGATCGTGATCTCAGTGTTGAAGAAAACCTGCGCTTGCTGGCGGCAATGCGCGCTGGAGAATTCAAAGATGGTGAGCGAGTGCTGCGCGCCAAAATCGATATGGCGGCGCCGAACATCAATATGCGCGACCCGATTATGTACCGCATTCGCCATGCCACTCATCACCAGACTGGCAACACCTGGTGCATCTACCCAACCTACGATTTTTCTCACTGCCTGTCGGACGCACTGGAAGACGTTACCCATTCGCTGTGTACGCTGGAGTTTGAAGATCATCGGCCCTTGTACGATTGGTTTCTCGATGAGTTAAAAACCGAGGCGCGCCCGCAGCAATATGAGTTTGCACGACTTAATATCAATTACACGATCACCAGCAAACGCAAGCTGCGCCGTCTGGTGGAAGAGAATTTTGTCAGCGGCTGGGATGATCCGCGTATGCCCACTATCGCCGGTATGCGCCGGCGCGGATATACGCCGGCGTCGCTGCGTAATTTCTGCGATGCCATCGGCGTTGCACGTGGCGACAGTGTGGTCGATATGGCCATGCTGGAACATAGTGTGCGTGATGACCTCGACAAGACGGCGGCGCGCGCCATGTGCGTGTTACGGCCGTTAAAAGTCACGTTGCAGAATTATCCGCAACACAAAGTGGAAACACTGCAGCTCGCCAATCATCCGAAAGACGAGAGCTTCGGCAGCCGCGAAGTGCCGTTCAGTCGAGAGTTATACATCGACCAACAAGACTTTAGTGAAGACCCGCCACGCAAGTGGAAGCGTTTGCAACCAGGCAAGGCCGTACGTTTGCGCGGTGCCTATGTGATTACCTGTGACGAAGTCATCAAGGACGCGAACGGTGAGGTAGCGGAACTGCTATGCAGTTTCGATACCGATACCTTGGGGAAAAACCCCGAAGGCTACAAACCAAACGGCGTGATTCACTGGGTGTCTGCGCAACAGAATCTGCCTGTGGAAGTGCGCTTGTACGACAGGCTGTTTACTGTAGAGCAACCGGATGCCGAATCAGATCTTGATTTTGTGCAGCACATCAATCCTGAGTCGCTGCAGGTGTGCGACACGGCGATAGCCGAGCGAAGCGTGCAGCAGGCGAAAGTGGAAGACAAGCTCCAGTTCGAGCGGGAAGGCTTTTTTTGTCGCGATCCGGAGAATAGCGAAGCCGGTAAGCCGGTATTTAATCGCGTGGTGAGCCTGCGCGATTCGTGGACCAAAAAACAATAGGGAAGGCATAAGTGCTACAAGTTTTTAATACGTTAACGCAAAAGAAAGAGGTTTTCGAACCGCTGCAAGCTGGCAAGGTGCGTATGTACGTATGCGGCATTACCGTATACGACTATTGCCATTTAGGGCATGCGCGCATGCTACTTGCCTTCGACGTGATAGCACGCTGGTTGCGGCATCGCGGTTTCGAGTTGACCTATGTGCGTAATATAACTGATATCGACGACAAGATTTTACGCCGGGCGGGGGAGCTCAACGAAGAATTCAGCGCGCTGACAGCGCGTTTTATTCAAGAACTACATGACGATGAACGCAAGCTGGGCATAGCGGAACCCGATGTTGAGCCAAGAGCGACTCAATATATTGGGCAGATTATTGCGATGACTCAAACCTTGATCGACAAGGGTTATGCATACGCTGCTGAAAATGGTGATGTGTATTATGCTGTTACGGCGTTTGATGACTATGGAAAACTATCGCATAAAAAAATAGACGAGCTACTGTCTGGCGCACGAGTTGAAGTTGGCGAACTGAAAAAAGACCCACGCGATTTCGCCTTGTGGAAAGGTGCAAAACCCGAGGAGCAAGCGCGTTGGGATTCGCCCTGGGGAACCGGGAGGCCGGGCTGGCATATTGAATGCTCGGCCATGGCAACTGAGAATCTGGGCGACAGTTTCGATATCCATGGCGGTGGTACCGATTTAATTTTCCCTCACCACGAAAACGAAATTGCCCAAGCGGAGGCGGCAACTGGTTGTCACTTTGCTAGCTACTGGTTGCACAATGGTGCGGTACGGGTTGATAAGGTGAAAATGTCCAAGTCGCTTGGCAATTTTTTTACCATTCGCGAAGTGTTGGATAAATACCCAGCTGAAGTGGTGCGTTATTTTTTGGTCTCCAGCCACTACCGTAGCGCGATTAACTATTCCGATGCAAATTTACAGAATGCGCGGGCGGCGCTGGACCGCATCTACTTGGCCTTGCGTGGTGTTCCTCACGAGGTTGCCGTCGAAAAATATGAAAACGACTATACCCAGCGCTTTACCGCCGCCATGGACGATGATTTCAATACCCCGGAAGCACTGGCAGTGCTGTTCGATATGGCGAAGGCCATTAACACTTGCAAGGGTCATGATTCCGACAAGGCCGGTGCGCTAGCATCGCAACTCCGACACTTGGCAAGGCCGCTGGGCATACTTCAACTGGATGCGGAAGAGTTTCTCAAGACGCCGGCATTTAGTGTGCGGTCTTCAGCCGATCAATCTTCGGACGAGTTGCGGCAAGAAGAAACCGACGAAGAAATCGAGGCTCTTGTACAACAGCGGGAGGACGCTAAAAAGGCCAAGGATTATCCCAAGGCTGACCAAATCCGCGATGCATTGGAAGCGCTAGGCGTTGTGCTGGAGGACTCAAGAGACGGGACGTCCTGGCGAAGAAAGCACTAAGTTGTCGTGTTCCGACAACTGGCGTCAGGATACTGGTTTGTTTTGCGTGCGCACGGTGAGGAGGTGAAGTCATGACTATCATGGAATTGGGCGCCCTGGGCGAGCTTCTGGGATCGATTGCGGTGCTCGCCACATTGGTCTACTTGTCCGTACAAATTCGACAGAACACCCGCAGCATGGAAGAAAGCAAGAAACTCGCGCTGGCCCAGACCTATCAAATGAGATCAGATGCGCTGCAGATGATGCTGGTGCATGCGGCAGATTCGCAACATATCGGGCCGATAATTACCAAGCTGACGGGTGCTGGATACCCCGAAGACGTGGCGGCCCTCGAACAACTTTCAGAGGACGAGCGTGGGCGTTTTCGCCAATGGCAGATCGCACAGCAAACGCATTGGGACAACATGTTCTTTCAGTATCAGCAGGGGTTTATCGATGAAGAATA
>JBPCXM010000622.1:0-4783 GCA_051008535.1 Pseudomonadales bacterium
TTACCATAAAGTTGGGTATTCGCAACTGGAACTTTACCGAAGTGACGGAGGGTATCGAGGAGGGTGACGAAATTGTTCTTTCGCTGGACCAGCCCGGTCTTGCAGAGGATGTCGCCGTAGTACCCAAAAGTGATTGAAGTCAGCGGCGTCAACAAGACATTTTACCTCGGTGACAGCGCGGTGCACGCATTGGACAACGTCAGCCTGAGTATTGAGCAGGGTGACTACTTGTCGGTGATGGGACCGTCCGGCTCGGGTAAGTCTACGCTGATGAATATGCTTGGCCTGCTGGACCGACCGGATGATGGCAGCTATTTTCTCAATGGCGTCGATACCATGGCGCTGGATGAGAATGAGCGCGCCCGCCTGCGCCGCGAGCAGATCGGCTTTGTGTTCCAGTCCTACCACTTGGTCCCCAGGCTGTCAGCCCGGGAGAATATCGAGCTGCCACTGATGCTGGCTGGCGTCGCGGTAAAAAAGCGCCACCAGGAAGTCGGCGTAATTTTGGAAAAACTTGGTATTGCGCAGCGCGCCCATCATTTGCCAAACCAGCTCTCCGGTGGCGAGCGGCAACGGGTTGCCATCGGGCGCAGCATCGTGATGAAGCCCAGTCTTCTACTGGCCGACGAGCCGACCGGCAACCTCGACTCCCGCTCCGGGCAAGAGGTGACTGGAATCCTCGAGGATTTAAACTGCGAAGGGATCACGCTGCTGATAGTCACGCATGATAACAATATGGGCGAGCGGGCACGGCGCCATGTACGCATGGTGGATGGCGCGATTTCTAGCGATCATGTGCACGAGCAAGTGCGGCAGGACAATGCGGTTAACTGATCTCGTTCGTTATACATTTCTCGCCCTGCGGCGCCAACGATTCCGCAGTGTCATGTTGTTGATCGCGGTCGGGCTGGGTGTCAGTGCCGTTATCGTATTGACAGCACTGGGTGAGGGCGCGCGCGGTTACGTATTGGGAGAGTTTTCCTTCCTCGGCAAGGACACCGTCGTCATGTTCCCCGGCCGCAAGGAAACCACCGGCGGCTTGCCGCCGATGACCGGCGCCGCGGCCCGCGCTATCACCCTCGAAGAAGCGGAAGTGTTAGAGCGAACGGTGCCCGGCGTGACGTCGGTGGCCCCCATCGTGATAGGCAATGCGCCCGTCTCGTTTGCGGCGCGCGAACGGGAAAGTATTGTCGTAGGCACTACGGCGGCATTTTTTACCATCCGTAAGCTGGAAATCGGCCAGGGTAGCACGTTACCCAATTTGGCCTTAACAGAAGGTAGCTCGGTCGCGATCATCGGCCAGAAGCTGAAAACCGAATTGTTCGACAACCGGCGCGCTATCGGTCAATGGCTGCGACTGCGGGATTACCGCTTCCGCGTCATCGGCGTGTTAGCCGGCACCGGTGATTCCTTTGGTGCCGACCTCAGTGAAGCAATCTTTATTCCGGTGGCCTCCGCTCAGTCGGTATTCAACGTGCACGGCCTGTTTCGGGTCATGCTGAAGGTCAAAGACAACTATCAGGTTGAGGAAGTCAAACGCTACGTAACAAACCGCATGCAGGAATTGCATGAAGGCGAACTGGATGTCACGGTGGTCAGTCCTGACGCCATGCTCAGCACCTTCGATGATATTCTGCAGGTACTAACCCTTGCAGTCGCCGGTATCGCAGCAATCAGTCTGGTAGTGGCCGGCATACTGGTTATGAATGTGACGCTGATGTCGGTGAAACAGCGCACAGCGGAGATCGGGCTGCTGAAAGCCGTTGGCGCGCCATCCTCACAGGTGCGTACATTGTTCCTCACCGAAGCGGCGTTAATCGCTACCATCGGTGCGCTGCTGGGCATGCTGGTGGGCCGTTTGCTGGTAGCGCTTGGCAAGCAATTGTACCCGGCAATCCCGTTTGCCACCCCATCGTGGGCAATGCTGGCCGCCCTGGGGCTGGCGGTCGGCACCGCGCTGGTCTTTGCCTGGCTGCCGGCACAACAGGCGGCGCGACTGGAACCTGTCGATGCGCTGGGGAGGAAGTGAATGCTATTTAACGACTGGCTGCGCTGGGTGTTTCATGCGGTCACCACCGCCCGCCTGCGAAGTCTGCTGACCGCGCTCGGTATCAGCGTCGGCATAGCCGCGGTTACTTTGCTGACTTCCATCGGTGAGGGTATTCGCGTCTACATGCTGGAGAGCTTTTCGCAGTTCGGCACCCGCATCATCGCCGTTACACCCGGCAAAACAACGACAGCCGGGTTGGCCGGATTACTGACCACAATTCGTCCACTGTCCATCGAAGATGCCAGATACCTGGCACTGTTACCCCACGTAGATGCCGTGGTGCCGTTTGTGCAGGGCACGGCAAAAATTGAAGCCGGCCGCTACAGCCGCGATACCGATGTCTACGGAGTCGGCCCCGACATGGACCGCGCCTGGCGGTTCAACGTTGCATTGGGTCGTTTTCTGCCGGCCGATGATCTGGAAAACTCGCGCTATTTTACCGTGCTTGGCTCGAAGGTGAGAGACGAACTATTCCGCAACCGCAACCCGCTGGGCGCCTACGTGCGCATTGGCGGCAGCCGCTTTCGCGTCGTTGGGGTGATGGAAAGCAAGGGGCGATTGCTAGGCTTCGACCTCGATGACGCGATCTACATCCCAACGGATCTTGCCCTGCAAATGTTCAACAAGGAAAGCCTGATGGAGGTGGATGTGGTGTTCAAGGAAAGCACAACATCGGCCGAGATGCGTGACCGCGTCAAACAACTATTGATACGGCGTCACGGCGACGAGGACTTTACGCTGTTTACCCAGGAAGACATGCTCTCGACCCTGGACAAGGTACTTTCTATGTTGAAGATGGCAATCGGTGGGATGGGCAGCATCGCGCTTATCGTTGGTGGGGTCGGGGTGCTCACTATCATGACGACCGCGTTAAAGGAACGTACCGAGGAGATCGGTCTGCTGCGCGCGGTGGGTTGTACTCGGCAGCAGATAATGTGGATGTTTCTCGGTGAAGCGGTACTGTTAGCGGCAATGGGGGGACTGCTCGGACTGGCGATAGTTGCCGTTCTCGTCATCATCCTCAATACCTTTGTACCCGGTCTACCCGTCACGTTACAGCCGTTCTACATGTTGATGTCACTGCTGCTCAGCGGCGCAATTGGCCTGGCAGCCGGCGTATCACCGGCCATGCGCGCGGCAGGGCTGGATCCGATTGAGGCATTGCGGTCCGAATAGTGTCTTGCCGGCGGCCAAACAATAAGCACCGCATTAATCTGACGCCAGCAAAACGTGGCAATGGCAGAACCAACAGACAGGTTGCTGGGGGAAAGATGGGAACCGGTGGAAATAGGCGCACGAGATTGGCCTGATGGAGGAATAACCGCCGCGCTGGTTCATTACATTAGGACCTCTTGTTGGTTGTGGAAAATTATTTTGAACTTTTTATGTTTGTGGCGGTACCCACAGGTTTGTAGCTGCAAGGCAAGCTTGCAGTTATTTTTTCGCAGTGGAATCTCTTTCCATCGCTCTCAAAGAGTGTCGGATAAATTCAGGGGGCAAGACCATGAAAAATAGCAAGCGCTTACGCGAGGCAACGGTGAGCGCCGTCTGTGCGTTGCTAGTCGCGCAAGACGGCGGTGCGGAAGAGGCCAGCTCGCTTGCCGGCATGATAACCCAGGGAGCCCCGCTGCTGGATATTCGCTATCGGCTCGAAAACGTCGAGCAGGACAATGAGTTAAAAGACGCAACGGCGTCGACACTGCGTACGCGGCTGGGTTTCGAAACCGCCGAATACCATGGCCTCGCCGCTCTGGTTGAAGGGGAAAATATCGTATCCGTCGGCGATGATGACTATAACAGCAGCACCAACAACAATGCTGAATACTCGGTTGTGCTGGACCCTGAAACCACCGAATTTAACCGGGCCTATGTCAGTTATCGTTTGCGCGATACGCTGGTTAAAGTTGGCCGGCAGCGCATGAAATGGGATAACGACAGATTCTTGGGCAACGTTGGTTTTCGGCAAAATGAGCAGACTTACGATGCGATTACATTAATGAACACGTCGTTCGACGGCAGCCGCTTTATATACGCATACATGACCGAAGCGCAACGGTTTCTTGGCGATGACAACTCGCTGGGCGACCTGGACATGAACAGCCATTTTATTAACTACTCGTACCAGCAGTTAAATACGAATCGCTTGACGGTGTATGCGTATTTTTTGGAAATGAAGGTTGAGGAGTTGCTAGGGCGCTCGACTAAAACATTCGGCTTGCGCTACAAAGGCGACCTGGATATGGCAAGCACTAAACTGCTATATACGCTTGAATATGCGAATCAATCAGATTACGCGAAAGGCGCCAGTACTAACGATGCGGACTATGCATTGCTCGAATTGGGCGTCAAATTCAGCAATGAATGGATTGCCAAACTTGGCGTTGAGATGCTAGGCGGCGATGGCATTTACGGATTTCAAACACCGTTGGCGACTGCACATGCGCATAATGGCTGGGCCGATATTTTCGCCGCTGGCACACCGACCGATGGCTTGGTCGATACCTATGCAAATATCAGCGCGCCGATCCTAGGCGTCAAAACTACCATCACATATCACAACTTTGCTTCTGACAATGACAGTAGCGACTACGGCACCGAAGTGGATTTGGAAGTGAGCAAAAAGTTCGGCGAACACTATGAAGTGGGATTGAAATACGCTTCTTATTCCGCCGATGACCTGGCAGTCGATACCGATAAAATCTGGGGCTGGTTTGCAGTAAGCTGGTAGGGTGC
>JBPCXM010000623.1:0-8111 GCA_051008535.1 Pseudomonadales bacterium
GGGCGTTACTCAACGAAATATTCGAGGGCAAGGCGGGCAGGTTGCGCCGGTAGTTTTCCAGTCGGCTACTTCCATTTCCCCGCGCCTGTGCAAGCAACAAATCGCTACGAAAAACATAACCCGTGACTTTGTCTCTATCGCCATGAAAAATTGGAATGCGACTAAAAGTTATTTTGTCATGCTTATGGAAAAATTCTTCGACGGCAAGATCCTGTGACAAGGAAAAAATTACTGTTCGTGGTGTCATCGCATCCTTCACCAGGCAGTCACGAAGTTTCATCAAGTTTTTTAGAAAGTTGGATTCCTGTTTTGCAAGTTGACCATCTTGCGAGCTAATGTCAGCCATTGCCGCAAACTCTTCGCGACTGAATCCGCTGAGAGTTGGTTGATGGGGTAAATTCCCGGTAATTTTTTCCGACAGCTTTACAAAGGGATAAAGCAAAATAATGAGATATCTGAGTGCATAGGCGGTCACTGGCGCTAGTTGACGCCAGTATGTCGCGCCAAGCGTTTTCGGAATAATTTCTGAAAAAATCAAAATGAGCAAAGTCAGAATAGCTGATGCCACGCCGACATATGCACTACCAAACACTACGGCAGCCTGAGCACCCGCGCCAGCAGCACCTATCGTGTGTGCAATGGTGTTAAGCGTTAAGATTGCTGCTAAGGGTTTACTCACATCATTTTTGAGCCGCTTCAAGACAGCTCCAGCAGGGTGATGCTTTTTTTCTAACAATGAAATATGCGCACTATTGATACTTAGCAATACAGCTTCAAAAATAGAGCAAGCAAAGGAAAATAAAATCGCCACCAAAATATATGTGACTAGCAATAGCATGTCAGAGAAAAAGCGGATATGTAAATGAGCGATATCACCAAAGGCGAAGTATCGTGGTTGAGGAGATTAACCATGCATTATACGCTGTTTTACAGACGCCCGGCTTTCCCTTAATACAGAATCAGAGACCAGTTACTGAAATCACTGCCAGGGGAAAACTTTCGATAATGCACAGTTCGCCGCAGCAGATAACAAGTGGCAATTCGCCCGTAGGGAGCCGCACAAATCGTCCGCTTCGGCGAGACCTTCATTCTGCAGAAGTAGCGTATAATCGCGGCCAGAGTTTTTTAAGCGAATGAAAACGATGGACCACCCACAAACCTATGAAGTAATCGTAATCGGCGGCGGCCATGCAGGCACCGAGGCCGCGCTGGTGGCCGCGCGCATGGGTTGTAAAACCCTGCTGCTCACCCACAACATCGAAACCCTGGGGCAGATGTCGTGCAACCCGGCGATTGGCGGTATTGGTAAAAGCCACCTGGTAAAGGAAATTGACGCCCTGGGCGGCGCCATGGCGCACGCCACCGACCGCGCCGGCATTCATTTTCGGGTATTGAATTCGCGTAAGGGCCCGGCCGTGCGTGCTACCCGTGCCCAGGCCGACCGCGCGCTGTACAAGGCGGCGATTCGCCGCATTCTGGAAAACCAACCAAATCTGTCTTTATTCCAGCAGGCTGCCGACGATTTGATTATCGAGGGAGACTGCGTACGCGGTGTTGTCACCCAGATGGGATTGCGTTTTTACGCGCCTACGGTGGTGTTGACCAGCGGTACGTTTCTTGGCGGAAAGATTCATATCGGCATGCAAAACCATGCAGGTGGCCGCGCGGGTGACGCCCCCTCTATCGGCCTTGCCGAGCGTCTGCGTGAATTGCCGTTTCGGGTCGACCGTTTGAAAACTGGCACACCGCCGCGCATCGACGCGCGCAGTATTAATTTCGACGGATTGGCAGCGCAACAGGGTGATACGCCGTTGCCGGAGATGTCGTATATGGGCGATGTTAGCGAACACCCGGCGCAGGTCGACTGCCATATCACGCATACCAATGCCCGCACACACGAACTGATCGGCGCTGGTCTGGACCGTTCGCCTTTGTACAGCGGTGTGATCGAAGGCGTTGGTCCGCGGTATTGCCCGTCGATTGAAGACAAGGTGGTGCGCTTCGCCGACAAGACGTCGCATCAGATTTTTATCGAGCCGGAGGGGCTCAATACCCACGAGGTGTACCCCAACGGCATTTCCACCAGCTTGCCCTTCGACGTGCAACACCAATTTGTGCAGACCATCGCAGGTTTTGAAAACGCGCATATCACCCGACCGGGCTACGCAATCGAATATGATTTCTTCGACCCGCGCGACTTGAAATATTCGCTGGAAACTAAATTTATTGGCGGCCTGTTTTTTGCGGGCCAGATCAACGGCACCACCGGCTACGAAGAAGCGGGCGCTCAAGGTTTGCTCGCGGGCTTAAACGCCGCCCTGCAAGTGCAACAAAAAGACGCCTGGTGCCCACGCCGCGACGAAGCTTACATTGGTGTGTTGGTCGACGACTTGATTACCATGGGTACACTGGAGCCATACCGCATGTTTACCAGCCGCGCGGAATATCGCCTGCTGTTGCGCGAAGACAACGCCGACCGGCGCCTGACGGCTAAAGGCCGCGAGCTCGGTCTGGTAGATGATGTTCGCTGGCAGGCATTCAGCGAAAAAGAGGCGGCCATATCGAGTGATGAACAACGTATGCACAGCACTTGGGTGCAGGTTGGCAGCACCGCGGCCGAAACATTGAATACAAAATTCGAAAAGCCGCTGGCGCGGGAACATAAATTGGCCGACTTGTTGAAACGTCCTGAACTGCGTTACGCCGATGTGTGCGCCGCTGGCGAGCTAAATCCCGCGCCTCCCGCTGTCGCCGAACAAGTCGAAATCGATATTAAATACGCCGGCTATATCGCCCGCCAGCAAGACGACATAGAGCGCTTGCAACGTCATGAGAACATGACGATTCCGGCCGACTTCGACTTTATGGCGGTCTCTGGCTTGTCGAATGAGGTGCAACAAAAACTCGACGACGCCAGGCCCACGACGCTGGCGCGCGCCGGCAGAATACCGGGCGTCACGCCTGCTGCACTGGCCTTGCTGCTGATCCATCTAAAAAAAGGCGGTGAGCAGCGCCGCAGTGCCTGACCGCAGTGCTTGGCAGAGTTCAGCTGAAATTAGAGCTCAGAGCCGGTTTGCAACAGTTGGCTTTGCCGCCCATCCTGGCTCTAGACGCGGCGCAGCGCGCCACATTGCTGGCCTACGCCGAATTACTGCTGCACTGGAATAAAGCCTATAACCTGATCGGTCGCGCCAGTGAAGAGGATATTGTCAGCCGCCATCTGCTCGACAGCCTCAGCGCTGCGCCATATATCAGCGGCAAGCACTGGCTGGATGTCGGTTGCGGCGCCGGCTTACCGGGTATCCCGCTGGCGATTGCGCTTCCCGCTACTCACTTTACCCTGCTCGATAGCAACGGTAAAAAGCAGCGCTTTCTGTTGCAAGCCAAAAGCACGCTGGCTTTGGGCAATATTGAACCGTTACAGCAGCGTGCCGAAGAGTGCGAAGCGACACCGTTGTTCGACGGTATTGTCAGCCGCGCCTTCTCCTCAATAGGCAAAGGTATCCAAAGCGCTGGTCACCTCTGCGCTCCCGGCGGAAAAATGTGCTTTATGAAAGGGCGAATTAGTACCGAAGAGTTGCGAGAAGTGCGCAAACCGTTTAACTTGCAGAAGTGTGAGCGTTTGCATGTGCCGGGTTGCGTTGCTGAGCGACACCTGATTGAATTGCAGAAAAGCGCCTAGGAATTGTATTGTCCAAAATAATTGCCATAGCCAATCAAAAAGGCGGCGTCGCCAAGACCACCACGGCTGTTAACCTCAGCTCTGCGCTTGCCTCCCTCCGCAAAAAAGTGCTACTGGTTGACCTCGATTCGCAGGGCAACGCCACCATGGGCAGCGGCATCGAAAAAAACGCCCTCACCCAATCCAGCTACGATGTATTGACGGCGATGACGCCGGTAGCCGAGGCGCTCCGCCGATCGGGCGACGACAGCTACGACGTCGTTCCAGCCAACGGCGACCTGACAGCGGCTGAAATTGAGCTGATGGATTTGGAAAACCGCGAGTTTCGTCTACGCTTCGCCCTTTCCAAGGTGTTGAACGACTACGATTACATCGTTATTGACTGCCCGCCGTCGCTGAGCATGCTGACAGTGAATGCCTTGAATGCGGCTGATGGCGTGTTGATTCCCATGCAGTGCGAATATTATGCGCTCGAAGGTTTGTCGGGCCTTATGAATACGGTCGCGCGCATCCAGAAAGCGCTGAACCCCAAGCTTAGAATCGAAGGCATTTTGCGCACCATGTACGACCCGCGTAACAGCCTCACCAAGGACGTATCACAGCAACTATTCAAGCATTTCGGCGGTCGCGTGTACAACTCGGTGATACCACGCAATGTGCGGGTGGCCGAGGCCCCTAGTTTTGGCCAGCCCGTGGTAGTCTACGACCCACAATCAAAAGGCGCGACCGCTTACATTGCATTGGCGCACGAACTGCTCAGGCGCCACGAACAAAAGGCACAAGTAGCCACTACTGCAGCGATTTAGGAAACGACGATTATGGCAGCAAAGAAAAAAGGCCTCGGCCGCGGTTTGGACGCACTTCTGGGTGGGGATTCTAGCTTAGCAACGGCCAGCAGCAGTGCATCGGTGACCGATATCAGCCAGGCGCCCACGCCCTCCTCTAACGAAGGCGTGTTGCGGCAACTTGCCGTCGACGTGATTCGTCCCGGCCGCTACCAGCCGCGGCGCGATATGCAAACCGACGCATTGGAAGATCTCGCCAATTCAATCAAATCACAGGGAGTGATGCAGCCAATCGTGGTGCGCTCGGTGGGTATGCAGCAGTACGAGATCATTGCCGGTGAGCGCCGCTGGCGCGCCGCACAGCTTGCCGACCTGGAAACTATTCCGGTCATTATCAAAGACGTGCCGGACGAAGCCGCCATCGTCATGGCCTTGATCGAGAATATTCAACGCGAAGACTTAAACCCCATCGAAGAAGCGGTCGCCTTACAACGCCTGCAAACCGAGTTTGAACTCACCCACCAGGAAATCGCCGAGGCGGTGGGAAAATCGCGCACCACAGTCACCAACTTTTTGCGCTTGATGCAGTTACAGCCGGATGTGCGCACCTTGCTGGAGCGAGGCGACCTGGAAATGGGCCATGCGCGCGCGCTGCTAGGTGTCGACGGCGGTATGCAAAGCGATCTGGCGATCAAAGTTGTTGATCAAGGCTTATCGGTACGTCAAACCGAAGAGCTGGTGCGTCGCGCCCAGGAAGGTAAGCTCGGCAAGCCCGCGCCGGTGGAAAAAGACCCAAATACGCTGCGCCTTGAGGAAGACCTTGGTGATAAAGTAGGCGCACCGGCAAAAATCAAGCACAACGAAAACGGCAAGGGCACGTTGACTTTCAGTTATTCCAGCCTGGATGAGTTGGAAGGTATTCTGGCGCACATCAGCTAAGCCTTAGGCGTATGCTGAAGTCGCGAAAATGACGATAGCGACTTTAGTCTAGAGATCGTTTCTTGTGCTGGTGTTTTGTTGCTTCTGCCAGGCAAATTCCCTATAATTCGCGCCCGTTAGTTAGGGGCTAACCGTACAGTGTATTTTGGCCGTTGGTGTGAGTAAGACTTGGCAAATTCACCCGCCACCATCAAGAAGCCGCCTGTATTCCGTTTGATCCTTTTGCAATGCATTTGCACCGTAACCTTGGCGGCGGGTTTTTACGTGTGGAAGAGTGACACGGGTGGTTTGTCCGCTCTGCTGGGTGGCTTGATTGCGATACTACCGAGTGCCTGGTTTGCGTGGCGCGCGTTTCGTTACAACGGTACTCGCCAGGCCGAACGTATCGTCGGCTCGTTTTATATGGGTGAAGCCGGCAAGTTTGCCCTGTTAGCGGTTTTGTTTGCATTGGTGTTCAAGCTGGTCGAGCCCTTGCATATTGGCGCTCTTTTTGGCGCATTTATCGTTACCCTGCTGGCGGGGATTGGCGCTTCTATTTGGGCGTTGCCGAGGCCGCAGATGAAATCTTTACAAGACACAAAAACGCGAGATATTTAGCTGTATGGCAGGCGATACTCTTACATCTTCCGAATATATCCAGCACCATCTGACCAACTTGACTTATGGCAAGTTGCCAGCCGGCTACGTGCGTAGCGATGGCGAGGAACTGGCTGACGCCTCGTGGGTGATCGCTCACTCCGCCCAGGAAGCCTCAGATATGGGCTTTATGGCGCTACACGTGGATACATTGGGTTGGTCTATCGTGCTCGGTGGCCTGTTTTGTTGGGTGTTTGCACGCGCCGCGAAGAACGTTACCTCGGGCGTGCCGGGTGGTCTGCAGAATTTTGTCGAATTGATCATCAATTTCATCGATGATAACGTCAAGAGTATCTTTCACCACAAAAACGACATTATTGCACCGCTGGGTCTTACGGTTTTTGTGTGGATCTTCCTGCAAAACTTAATGGATCTGGTACCCGTGGACTGGATACCTCATCTGGCGAGCATACTTGGCATTCACTACATGAAGGTGGTGCCAACCACCGATTTAAATGCCCCTGCAGCCATGGCAATCGGCGTATTTGCCCTCATATTGTATTACAGCATAAAGGAAAAAGGCCTGGGCGGATTCGGCGCAGAGCTGGCTTTCCAACCACTGCCCAAGCCATTTTTCTTGTTCAATCTGTTTCTGGAGCTTGTCGGCCTGCTGGCAAAGCCGATTTCGCTTGCACTACGGCTATTCGGCAATATGTACGCCGGTGAAATGGTGTTTATTCTTATCGCGTTATTGCCGTTTTATGCGCAGTGGTTGTTGTCGGTGCCGTGGGCAATTTTTCATATTCTGATTATTACCCTGCAGGCGTTTATTTTCATGATTTTGACAGTGGTCTATCTGGCGATGGCCCACGACAGTCACTAGTTTTATCCCATCTCACAATAGGAGACAAAAATGGAAGGTTCATTAACTACTTTAGCGGGCGCGATTCTCATGGGCCTAGCGGCCGTGGGCGCCGCGGTCGGCGTGGGCGTATTGGGCAGCAAGTTTTTGGAAGGCGCTGCACGCCAGCCGGAACTGATTCCCATGCTGCGTACCCAGTTTTTCATCATGATGGGTCTGGTTGACGCGGTACCCATGATCGGTGTCGGTATCGGTCTTTATATCCTGTTTGCACTGTAAGCGGCAGTAAACTGAAACGGCAAGGGGAACAGGCGTGAATATCAATCTCACCTTATTCGGCCAGCTCATCAGCTTTATCATCTTCGTATGGTTCTGCAAGAAGTATATCTGGCCGCCGGTTGTCAGCGCGATGCAGGAACGCCAGAAGCAAATCGCCGACGGCCTCAATGCGGCCGATCGGGCAGGACATGATTTACAGTTGGCGCAAGAGAAAGCGACAGAAAAGCTGCGTGAAGCGAAAGAAGAGGCCTCCGGCATTATTGACCAGGCTAATCGCCGTGCGAGTCAAATTGTCGATGAAGCCAAAGACCAGGCGCGCGTTGAAGGCGACCGCCTGAAAGAAGCGGCGCAGGCGGAAATCGATCAGGAGTACAACCGCACGCGCGAAGCTTTGCGTTCACGCGTGGCGGAACTGGCAGTTTCCGGTGCGGAAAAAATTCTACAAAGCTCGGTGGATCAGAGCGCACACAATCAGATGCTCGATAAGCTAGCGGCGGAACTATAACGTGGCCGAACTCGCAACGCTGGCCAGACCCTACGCACGCGCGGTCTTCGATTACGCGGTCACGGCGGGCGATATGCAAGCCTGGTCCGACATGTTGGCCGTACTGTCGGCGGTCGCGCAGCAGCCCAAAGTAGAGCAATTATGTGGATCGCCGGAGTTAACCAGCGAGCAACAAGCGCGGGCGATCAGCAATGTATGCGGCGATCAATTGAACGACAAGGGCCGCAACTTCGTCAGCTTGTTAGCCGAAAATGGTCGCTTGCAGTTGTTGCCGTTCGTAGCGCGATTATATGAGGGGTTCAAAGCCCAGCGCGAAAAGACAGTTAACGTAGAAATTACATCAGCGTTTCCGCTGGAGTACAGCACCGGAGAAAAACTGGCGGCCAGCTTACAGAAAAAACTGGATCGTACAGTATCAGTAGCCACGACGGTCAACAGCGAACTATTGGGCGGCGTCATTATCCGCACCGGCGATATGGTGAT
>JBPCXM010000624.1:0-2908 GCA_051008535.1 Pseudomonadales bacterium
ATAAAATAGCGGCAAGCAAGTTCAACAATAAAATTCCCTGCATAGGAATCATCTCTCCTCATGTTAATTTGCTTGCAGATCTAGCTTAGGCACAAATGTAACCCGGAAACGCTGGCGTCGTTTAAAAAATGTCGGGGTCTTCAGCTTCCACCCAGGCACCACGATCGCAAAGCAAAACAAGGGTGCCACTTTTAACATAGGTGCCGTGTGCATAGCTTTTCCCATTGAAATAGCACATGCGCTCTTCTGGTATTTCGGGATCGATCATTTCCCGTTCGTCATCGATATCGGAGATGACGGGTGAGTTTTGCAGCTCGGGTAGAGGTGCACCGACATCGATAGGGTGTTTGCTGCTGGACATTCTCAATCCTTGTTTGCTTCGTGTGTAACTACAAACACTAACACTTACAATGGGTAACACTATTGATTGCAATCAAGGTTGCATGCACTGACTCGCTATCTTCGGTTTTTGGCGCCACAAGCTATCGTGCTGCCAGCAGTTTGTGCAATTGAGCGAGACTGAACGTATTGAGCAAGTCCTTCTTCTCCAGCCAACCACGGCGCGCCTGGCCTAAGCCGTAAACCAGGTTGTCAAACTCCTGCACGCTGTGTGCATCCGAAACGATCGCGACCAGTACACCTTCCTCTTTGGCTATGCAACAGTTGACGTCAAGTATATCCAACCGCTCGCGGTGGGCATTCAGCTCGAGATAACAGCCGCATGCACGCGCGTAGCGAATAATGTGCTGCATATCGATGGCATAGGGCCGGCGTCGATCGATAAGCCGGCCGCTGGACGCGGTACGACGGACACAAACGGCCAAGTATTGTGAAACCATGGCTGGAAGCGCTCGGCGTAAACGGACATACAAAAGTCTGCCGACACTATCCTTACTTGCTTTAGCTCATGCTGGTGATATTCATAAATAATTGCACTATAGCGTCTCGACTGGCCGTACATGATGCAAGCCAAATAGCTGAAATTTACGCATGATTTGATTCGGCTCCCCAACTGAGACATCAACTCTCCGCTTCGCTATTCGGTGGTTGTTCATATTCTCATCCAGTAAACATAAATCGTAGTAATCACAAGTAGAACTAGTATTTGCTCTGTTTCGTCGAGAAATATGGTGTGGTTTGCGTTCTCGCTTAAAAAAATGAAAACAAAATAATAGGCAATGGAGAAAGAATGCATGGTGGTGATTCAGATCTAACTATCTGCGCATGAATACGCTTAAATGTGAAATATTTACATTTTTTTGATCCTGATCAAATTCTCCCTTAGCAGGCTTGTTAGCCTATTTACCAACAACAATACGAGATGCCGACAGAGATAGTGGCCAGGCACCGTGGTTACCGTCGCGTTGTCGTTTCATAACTTACAGTGAACGCCAGCCGTTCTATATGACAAACTATGAGGATAGACTCGTATGATATATAAACTGAACATTCCGCCTTAACGTCTAACAACGGAAGCACCGGGGAACACGGACTAGCAGCTGCGTCGTTAAAATAGTCGCATTCCGTGATCAATAAGAGCCAAAAACTCTCCCGAAACATTTTGTTCCCTACCCAGGGCGTTGCTACTGGTTCGTCTACAAAATGGACAGTGTGTGCTAATAGCCAGTCTTTCTGAGAACACTCCGAATCGAATTCTCTAGTGGGAAATCTTCGGTTTAATTGATGAGAAAAACGACTATTTTAAGGGACGAAAAAATGCAAACAACAACCGAACGACCGTGTGTGTTGTGGGTGGATCTTCGCTCACGTGGCAATGAAGCCGGCGATTATAGCTTCCCACATGAAGCCTGGGAGTTACATCGTTGCACCGACATCCAAAAAATTGAAGAAGAATTAAACAGACTATCACCCAAACTGCTTTGTTTCGATTATGACTACCCGGATACAGCCGGCCTCGATGCTCTAGCGCAAACCATCCAACAGTTTCCCAAGCTGCCGGTAATCATGGTTACGCAGCGACATTCTGCAAAGCTGGCCGTGTGGGCACTTCGCAGCCGCGTGTGGGACTATTTGGTCAAGCCTGTGACAGCGGAAGACATAGTGACCTGTGCCGAGCGAATATCGTCAAAATTAGGCAATGAGAATTTGCAAGAAGTTGCGTGCATCTCCCGTAATCCTATTCCGGCCGAACTTAGGTTTCGAGCACCGCAGAAAAATAAAGTCCATCTGGCAAGGGTATTCGTAGAAGACCACTACCACGAGAAAATTCGGGTAGAAAAGATTGCCGAATTTTGCGGCATGAATGAGGGCTGCTTCGCCCGCTGCTTTAAAGAAGAGTACAACATGACATTCTGCAAGTATCTGTCGCGCTTCCGCATGGAAAAGGCAAAGCAGATGCTGCGGAATCCGAATGCCTCCGTGACGGACGTTGTATACGCGGTTGGGTTTAGCGACCCGTCTTATTTTACGCGCTTGTTCCGGCGTTTTACTGGAACCTGTCCCAGCTGCTATCGCGATGAGCACGGTTTGAGTGGCGGCCAGCAGAACCGTGGTTCAGGCGTGAACGTGGGGCTTGCTACAGGCCAAGGTGTCATATGACGCGAAAAACTCGGGCTGCCTAGTCGTCGCAGTTGAGTTCCTTGATGATGTCAGTCAACACTACCTCAAAAGACAGTCTGAATAATCCTGATCGCAGCGAATAGGGACGTAAACAAGCGCTGCATAGCGTACCAGACAATTATTGCTGGTGAGTTGATACGAATCAATAATGCATGCCGATTCACCCGCTAACATAGACGTTTGTACTTGTGCCAAGGACGGCTAACGGTGGACTAGCGGGCTTAAGACTGAAGGGAGGGGCGGTCATGCAACTCAGCGATCCCATAGATCTGCGCCGCGAAATGGTCGAACATCAGATCAAGACGCGTGGCGTGCGCTCGACCCTGGT
>JBPCXM010000625.1:0-3250 GCA_051008535.1 Pseudomonadales bacterium
GAACGCGCGTGAGCGCGGCGCCGCGCAAGAGCAGGCGTGGCAGGAGAAGTTTCCAGCCTCCCAAAAACAGAACCCTGAGTTGGCCGTTGAATTTGAACGCCGTATGCGCGGAGAATTACCTGCTGAATTTGGCGAGCAGGCGCAGCAGTATATTCAGGCGACCCAGGACCGTGCAGAAAGCATAGCCACCCGCAAGGCATCGCAAAATGCGCTAAACGCATTTGGGCCGCTGCTACCTGAATTGATGGGTGGCTCGGCCGATCTAGCGGCTTCCAACCTGACTTTGTGGAGTGGATCGAAGGCGATTACAGCGGAAGCCGCCGACGGTAATTATATTTATTACGGTGTGCGCGAGTTCGGCATGGCGGCTATTGTCAATGGCATATCGTTACACGGCGGTTTTATTAACTACGGCGCCACCTTTTTGATGTTTATGGAATACGCGCGCAACGCGGTGCGTATGGCGTCCTTGATGCGCAAGCAAAGCATTTTTGTTTTCACCCACGACTCGATTGGACTCGGCGAAGACGGCCCAACGCACCAGCCGGTTGAGCAACTCACCAATTTGCGCACTACCCCCGGCCTGGTGACCTGGCGTCCGGCCGACACAGTGGAATCGGCGGTGGCGTGGAAAGCTGCTATCGAGCGCAACGACGGGCCGACCGCACTGATATTCTCGCGCCAGGGCCTTGCCCATCAACAGCGTGATGCGGCCCAACTTGCAGCTATCGCACGGGGCGCTTACATATTGTATGAATCGAGTGCAACGCCGCAGCTTATTTTGCTTGCTACCGGCTCGGAGCTTGATCTTGCAGTGCAGGCGGCGCAGCAAATCGAGGCTTCGGTACGCGTCGTATCCATGCCGTCGGCCGAGGTGTTTGAGCAACAAGACGAGGCCTACCGGCAACAAGTTTTGCCGGCGAGTGTGCGCAAACGTATCGCCATCGAAGCTGGCCACGGCGACTTCTGGCACAAATACGTGGGTTTGGATGGCACCGTGATAGGTATTAATCGCTTTGGCGAATCGGCGCCAATCGCTGAGTTGATGCAAGAGTTCGGTTTCACTGTTGACAACGTTTTAACTCAGGCGCGCGCATTGTTGGCTTCATGATTCGGGTTGCCATCAATGGTTACGGCCGTATTGGTCGTTGCGTGTTACGTGCACTGCATGAGCGTGCCGACGCGCAGGGTTTACAGGTCGTCGCCATTAACGAACCAGCCGACCTGACGACCATGTGTTATCTCACTCGCTATGACACCACCCATGGTCGCTTTCCAGGTGAGGTCGATCAAGGTGACGAGTCGTTAATCGTTAACGACGAAGCAATCCGTGTTTCGCACGAACAACACATAGAAAGATTACCGTGGCGCGATTTGCAGATCGATTTGGTGCTGGAATGCAGTGGTGTTTACGAGGCGAGGCATGATGCTGAAAAACACTTGAACAATGGCGCGCGAAAAGTATTGTTTTCTCACCCGGCTGTGCCTGAGGTTGATGCAACGATCGTTTACGGTATTAACCACCAGCAACTCAGCGATAGTGATCGCATCGTTTCCAACGCGTCTTGCACCACCAACTGCATCGTGCCGGTCATTGCCGTGTTGGACCAAGCCTTCGGCATTGAAGCAGGGCAAATCACTACCATTCACTCGGTGATGAACGATCAACCGGTCATCGATGCATACCACCATACCGATTTGCGTAAGACCCGTAGCGCCAGCCAGTCGGTGATTCCTATCGAAACCCAGCTAGCTAAAGGTATTGAACGCATACTTCCGCATACTAAGGGACGTTTCTCAGCTGGGGCGATTCGCGTGCCGACAACTAATGTGTCGATTATGGACCTCTCCGTTTGGCTCAGCAAAGATGTTACGCCTGCCGAACTAAACACGGCATTGCGCCAGGCCAGCGAGCAGCATTTGAATGGCATACTGGGCTACACAGAAGAACCTTTGGCTTCCTGCGACTTTAATCATGACCCGCGCTCGGGTGTGGTCGATGCCGGGCAAACACGGGTCAGCGGAGGGCGGCTTGCGAAGGTATTTACCTGGTTCGACAATGAGTGGGGTTTTGCCAACCGTATGCTCGACGTTGCGGCGTTGATGACCAGCGCGAAAAGACGTTAACCACGTGAGTTAGACAAGGGGAGAATTAAACAATGCCTATCGCAAGAATGACCGATTTAGAATTACAGGACAAGAGGCTGTTGATTCGCCAGGATTTAAACGTGCCGGTGAAAGATGGAATAGTCACCAGCGACGCGCGTATTCGCGCATCGATCCCAACCATTGAGCAAGCCTTGCAACGAGGCGCGCGTGTGATGTTGATGTCACACTTGGGCCGCCCGGAAGAGGGCGCCGGCGACGCCGCCAATGCAGATTTTTCGCTGGCGCCGGTGGCGCAGCGCCTCGGCGAATTGCTAGGCCGCGACGTAGCGCTTAAAAAAGATTGGTTGGATGGCGTCGAAGTCGCTGCAGGCGAGGTGATGCTGTTGGAAAACGTACGCTTCAATCGCGGCGAAAAGAAAAACGATGATGAGCTGGCAAAAAAGATGGCCAGCCTGTGCGATGTATTCGTGATGGACGCTTTCGGTACCGCGCATCGCGCGCAAGCGTCTACCCACGGCGTTGCCAAGTTTGCCGTCGAGGTTTGCGCCGGACCCTTATTGAGTGCTGAACTGGATGCCTTGGGGCGCGCGCTGCACAATCCGGCCCACCCATTGCTGGCCATTGTTGGTGGCAGCAAGGTATCGACCAAGTTGACAGTGCTCGACCAGCTCGCCGACAAAGTAGACCAGTTGATCGTCGGCGGCGGTATCGCCAATACCTTTTTGGCAGCGGCGGGGTGTCCGGTGGGTAAGTCTTTGTGTGAAGCCGATTTGCTGCCACAGGCAAAAGAGCTGATGCAGAAAACCCATATTCCCTTGCCGGTAGACGTTGTCGTCGGCGATCGCTTCGACGCGAGCGCTACCGCGACCATAAAGGCGGTCGACGAAGTCGGCGACGACGATATGATTTTTGACATTGGCCCACAAACCGCACAGAGCTTCAGCGAAGTTGTCGCCAGCGCACAAACGATAATCTGGAACGGGCCGGTCGGTGTGTTCGAGTTTGACCAGTTTAGCGATGGGACCAAATTACTTTCTAAGGCTATTGCCGGCTCAGCTGCATTTTCTATTGCCGGTGGGGGTGATACGCTGGCCGCCATCGACAAATACGGCATTAGCGAGCAGATATCCTATATTTCAAC
>JBPCXM010000626.1:0-4814 GCA_051008535.1 Pseudomonadales bacterium
GCTCTGTACCCACACCCTTTCACACCTATGTCTACTATCACGGTAATAAATGGGTCGATTATGGCGAAGACCGTATGCGCAGTATGTTTGCCCATCGTTCGTTTCTAGATTACAACATTCCTGTTGCGCCGGCATCAGACTACACACCGGGCCCCTATGAGCCCTTAATGGCGATCCAAAGTATGGTGACCCGAAAAGACGTGGCTGGACGCGTGTGGGGCGAAAACCAGCGTATTACCGTGGAAGAAGCACTAAAGATTTGCACGATGTACGGCGCCTATGCCTCATTCGAGGAAGGCGTCAAAGGCTCGTTAACGCCTGGCAAGTTAGCGGATTGGGTATTGCTGGACGCTGATCCGTGCACCGTTGAACCCGATGCCATCAAAGACATTCAAGTGGTCGCGACTTACCTGGGTGGCAAAGCAACGTTCACTGCTTGAAAGAGCGCCAACGGTTTATCAGCATAAAAGCTTGAGAAACTCACAATGAAAAGAAATTTGTATTTTCGATGTATTACGATGAGGGAGTAACTGAAAGATGAACGAAACTAGCAAAGGAGACCGAGATGTCTGAATTCTATGAATTGGGCCCCGAACGCCAGGCCGAATGCTACCGACAGCTCGCGCAACGGGCGTTGCAGCAATGGGGTATTGAGAACGCAGGACTTGAACTACTCAAGCAACGCGAAAACGCAGTCTTTGCGGTCACCACGGGGGTAGGTAATAAGTACGCCCTGCGCATACACCGGGCGGATTATCACACCGATGCAGAGCTGCGCTCGGAGCTACAGTGGATGGCCGCGCTGGATGCATACGGGGTGCATACCCCGGCGGTGGTTCCCGCGCTGGACGGCAAGCTGTTCGAGCGCGTCAGTGTTCCCGAGGTGCCGGAGTCGCGCCAGGTCGACCTTTTGGCCTGGATAGATGGGAAACCGATGGGTTCTATCGAAGCCGGCATGCAGGGAGAACTCGAGGAACTGCTGGCCAACTACCGGCTGATCGGCGAGCTGGCAGCGAAACTGCATAACCAGACCAGTAACTGGGATTTCCCCGAGGGCTTTACCCGCCACCATTGGGATGCCGATGGCCTGGTGGGCGACAAGCCCTTCTGGGGCCGCTTCTGGGAAAACGCCGCCCTCACGGCCGAACAACGCGCATTGATAGTACGGGCGCGGGATGTGGTGCGTGAGAAGTTGCTGGAATTCGGTACCGGCGAAGACCGCTACGGCTTGATTCACGCGGATTTCCTGCCGGAAAACCTGATGGTCAGTGACACGGACGTCAAATTGATTGACTTCGACGATGCCGGTTTCGGCTGGCACCTGTTTGAACTGGCGACCTCGCTGTTTGTCCACCTGGGAGAACCCCATTTCGATGCCGTCAGCGAGGCCTTGTTCGAGGGTTATCGCAGCCAGCGGGCGCTGCCGGACGAGCACCTCAAGTATTTGCCCTATTTGATTATGGCCCGCCTGTTTACCTACCTGGGTTGGTTGCATACCCGTGAGACAACCGATACGACCGTGGAAATGACGCCGGTTATCGTTGCGGCAGCTACCGGGTTTGCTGAACACTTGTTGGGTGAAGAGGGATGAGCGGAGTACTACCTATGACTAGCCAATCAGATTCCCCCGGCAACCGCGCCATGCTGGGGGCCGCCCATACCAATGCGGCGGAATACGGCGACGATGTTCGCTTGCTGGAGATGATCAAGCGGCGACAGCGGCACGTAGGGGGCAGTGTGCTGTTTTATCACGATCCCGTGCACCTGGTGCGCGGTGAGGGCGTGTGGCTGTACGACGATCAGGACCGGCGCTACCTGGACTGCTACAACAACGTCGCATCGCTGGGGCACTGCCATCCGGAAGTCGTCGATGCTCTGATAACGCAGGCCCGGCTGCTGAATACCCATACCCGCTACCTGCACTACAATGTGATCGACTACGCGGAAAAGCTGGCCAGCCTGTTCCCCGCCGAGCTGGATACCTGCCTGTTTGTCTGCACCGGTACCGAAGCCAATGAACTGGCGATGCGTATGGCGCGCACCGTCAGTGGGCAGCGGGGTGCGGTCGTAATGGAGAATGCCTACCACGGTAATTCCACCCTAGTCCATGAGTTGTCTACTTGTGGCTATCCAGAGGACCAGCGCCCGCCCCATGTAGTGGCAGTAGAACCGCCCAACACGTATCGTGGGCCGTTTCGTGAGGGTGAGCACGATAATCCCGGCACGCGCTATGCAGACCTGTTAGACGATGCGATTGCGGAGCTGGAACAGCGCGGCCAGGGTTTGGCTGCTTTTATTTGTGACACGATATTTGACAGCCAGGGCTCACTGGTGGTACCGGCTGACTATTTCCAGCGGGTATACGAAAAGGTGCGTGCCGCAGGGGGGTTGTGCATTGCCGATGAAGTCCAGGCGGGTCTGTGCCGTACCGGCAAGTGGTGGGGGTTCGAACACTACGGCGTTGTGCCCGATATTGTCACCCTCGGTAAACCCATGGGCGATGGCCACCCGGTAGCGGCGGTGGTCACCCGCAAGGAGATTGTGGACAAATTTGCAGCATCCTCCATTTATTTCAATACCTTTGGTGGCAACCCGGTATCGTCAGCCGTGGGCAAAACGGTACTCGATGTGTGCGAACGCGAGCAACTGGCCGATCACTGCGCCGAAACCGGCGCCTATTTGAAACAGCGTTTGCTGGAACTGGCCGAGCGCCAGCCCCTGATCGGACAGATCCACGGCCTGGGGTTGTTCCTGGGAGTGGAACTAGTCCATGACCGGCAGACGCGTCGCCCCGCTGTGGACGTCGCTCGGCTGGTGCCTGACGCCATGAAGGACCGGGGGATTATCATGGGTATGACCGGCCGTTACGGTAATGTGCTCAAGCTGCGCCCGCCGCTGGTATTTTCCCGCGAGAACGCCGACCAACTGGTGGATACGCTGGCAGACGCACTGGAGGAACTGCAGCCGTAACCTGACGCAGGCGGCCAAGAGAGAGACTATGAAAGCCCGGCTAATGTTTCTTGCCGTTTGCCTACCTGCGCTTATGATCGCCGCCTGCGACAGCGGCTCTTCCGACACACCGTTGTTTAACCCCGCGCCTGAATTACCCTTCGAACAGCGCGCTGCGCTTGCCCCCATCATGCTAGAGGACCCCTATGATCTACCCGACCCATTGGTAAAGCAAGACGGCACACCAGTTACCGATGCGCGGCAATGGTGGTTTGAACGGCGCCCGGAAATATTGGAGTTGTTTGCGACAGAAGTGTACGGCACAACGCCTGACGCGGAACTAACGGTTAGCACTGAGTTGGTGGAACAAGATGCCAGTGCACTGGCAGGAATGGCGACACGCAAGCAGGTCAGAATCACGTTTAGCAACGGTGCCATAAGCCAGGCAATGGAATTACTGGTTTATCTGCCGAACAGCGTGCAGGGTTCGGCACCCGCTTTCCTGGCACTGAATTTTCGCGGCAATCATTCGATCCACCCCGACCCAGCAATACTGCAATCGACCGATGCCGAGCGTGGCGAACGCGTCAGACGCTGGCCAGTCGAGCGGATTATCGAACGTGGCTATGCCCTGGCGACTGTTTATTACGGCGACCTGGATCCGGATATCGATGACGGTTTCCAAAACGGAATCCACCCTCTTTTTTACGCTGAAGGACAGACTCAACCGCGCGACGATGAGTGGGGTGCCATAGGTGCCTGGGCGTGGGGCTTGAGCCGGGCCATGGATTATCTGCAAACTGACGCCGATATCAACAGCGAGCGAGTTGCGATCATGGGCCACTCGCGCCTGGGTAAGACCGCGCTTTGGGCCGGCGCGCAGGATACTCGCTTCGCATTGGTCATATCCAACGATTCCGGTGCAGTAGGTGCCGCGCTAGCGCGCCGGGATATCGGCGAAGCCAAGGGAGAAACTGTGAATATTATCAACTTGCTCTTTCCCCATTGGTTTGCCAACAACTTTGTACAGTACGGTAACAACGAAGGACTGCTTCCGGTAGACCAACATATGCTGATCGCACTGATGGCGCCGCGCCCCGTCTATGTTGCCAGTGCGGTGGAAGACCTTTGGGCAGACCCGGAAGGGGAATTCCTGTCGGCACTGCATGCCAGCAATGTTTACCGATTACTGGGGCGGGAAGGATTAACCGCGATGCAACAACCTCCCGTGGATCAAGTTGTTACCAGCATTATCGGTTACCATGTTCGCAGCGGTGAGCACGACGTTACCGATTTCGACTGGGAACGTTTTATGGACTTTGCGGATATCCATATGACAAAATAGCTAAGGAGTCTATAACAACCGCAAAAATCTCAAATCCACAAGGAGGTGTCGTATGCGTTCACGCATAATTTCCCTTCATCAGGCTATTGAGCGTCCGCTTTCCTGGCATCTCATCTGCGCTACACTGAATGACCGTTCTGGGTCGCGAAAGACTGGTCGCCGCCCAGAACATCGAAAGACAGCTTATGCCAGAGATAGACGCCGCACAAGCGACTCGTTGAACGTGGCAGCGAACTAGTAAAAGCGGCCAGGAGGAGACTTTCGAACGATTAAGAATAGTGCTATCTATGTATTCTACGAAGTCTGGCCGAACTGAGACGGTCGCGGATCGATAACAGTAGATTGCATTTTCACCAGCTTTCATCCGTTCAGGTTAGCGGAAGTATTTCATGGAACTTGCCGCTCGCGGTCAGTTGAGGCGAACTTTGGCTTTCTCTGACCTCCACATCCGGCAGGTTGTTCTCCTGAAAAACCCGTTTTACGGACTGAATCACCTGTTCAAGAACAACCTCGGAGACGG
>JBPCXM010000627.1:0-6997 GCA_051008535.1 Pseudomonadales bacterium
TCTGCTTTTCCCAAGGTGTTACTGAAAAAATATAAGAAGCAGATTGGTCAGCACCGATTGCATAAGGAAATTGTCGCTACCCAAATTGCAAACCATGTGGTCAACCGTATGGGTATTACTTATCTGGAGCGGATGTTGCTCTCCACCGGCTCCAATGTCAGCTGTATCGCTCGCGCTTACGTTACTGCGCGTGATATTTTCTCGCTTGACCAACATTGGATTGCTATTGAACAGTTGGACCATCAGATGCCAGCCTCGATGCAGTTGCGTCTTATGCGCGAGTTAAAGCGCCTGATCCGTCGCGCCAGTCGCTGGTTTCTACGCAACCGACGTAGTGAGCTGGACCCGCAAGTCGAAATTGAGCGCTTCGTGCCCGGGGTGACTGCCATAAATGAGTCGCTGGAGCAGCTGCTGAATGGCCACCTGCTTGAATCATTCCATCAGCGTAAAGCAAAAATACTCGAGCACCCCGTGCCAACCGAGCTTGCGCACTACGTTGCTGGCGCGCCTATTCTCTATGCCGGCGTTGGTATTGTTGAAGCGGCATACGCGACCGAAACCGATGTGGTCGATGTGGCGAATATGTATTTTAATCTTGGTGAGGCCTTACACCTGCATTGGTTTGCGCAACAAATATCAGAATTGAAAGTTGAATCACACTGGCAGGCGTTGGCACGCGAAGCCTATCGAGATGATCTTGAATGGCAACAAAGCGCTATTACGATCAGTGCGCTACGTAACATGAAGCTCGATGCTGAGCACAACGTGGAGCAGAGCATCGACAACTGGCTCGAAGTGAACGCGGAAGACGTACATCATTGGCATGCGATGATTAACGAAATGCGCGCCATGCATACCAATGATTTCGCGGTTTACACGGTCGCCAACCGTGCCTTACTCGATTTGGCGCGGCGTAGCAGTTATACCGCTGAAGGCTGATTTATTTCCATCCCTGTTTCGCGTATCCTCCCGGCACTCGTTTTTTTAGTGCCGATCGATGTATTCGCTTATCCGACAACTACTGTTTTGCCTGCCGACTGAAGTCTCGCATCGTGTTTCTCTCGCGGCGTTGGATGTTGCAACACAATTAAAAATAGTACGCCCGCTCAAGCAGTCTACCGCTGCGCCCATTAAGGTCATGGGGCTGGAATTTCCTAACCGTATTGGCTTAGCGGCAGGGCTGGACAAAGACGCAGAGCATATCGATGGCCTGGCCGCGCTCGGATTTGGTTTTCTTGAAATCGGCACCGTGACACCGCTTCCGCAACTTGGAAATCCCAAGCCGCGGCTGTTTCGCCTAACTTCCGCTGAGGCCATTATCAACCGCATGGGTTTTAACAATAAAGGAGTGCTTCATGCACTCGCTCGGATAGAGAACGCGCGCTACAACGGCGTACTCGGCATCAATATAGGCAAGAACAAAGACACGCCCCCTGAGCGAGCGGTGGAAGACTACGTCACTTGTATGCGGCAGGCTTATAGCGCGGCGTCGTATATCACGGTAAATCTATCGTCGCCGAATACACCCGGTTTGCGCGATTTTCAGTTTGGTGAACCGCTGCAGCGCTTACTGGAAACCCTCAAGGAGCAACAGCGCGGCCTCGCCGCTGAGCATGGGTGTTATAAGCCGTTACTGGTAAAAATAGCTCCCGATCTTGCCGTCGACGATATTGTGCAGCTAGGCCAGGTGTTTTTGCAATTGCAGATCGATGGCGTGATTGCCACCAATACTACCGTGCGGCGCGAAGCTGTGCAGCAACTAAAGCATGGTACGGAGGCTGGCGGTTTAAGTGGTAGACCGCTGGCGCAACGCTCTACCGAAGTAATACAGACATTGTACGCAGAGCTGGGCAGTAACATTCCTATCATCGCCTCGGGAGGCGTTATGGATATCGCTACCGCCGAGCAAAAATTCCATGCGGGCGCGCAATTGCTGCAACTGTATACTGGCTTTATCTATTCCGGTGCTCCGCTGGTACGCGCTCTGGTTCAGCGATTCGGCCCGGCCTCGTCGCCAAACTTGTAAAGGCACAGTAATGTATTCTCTGTTCGCTACCTGCCCTAAATACCTGGAGGAGTTGTTGCAGCAGGAACTACAACTATTGGGTGCGCACGATTGTAAACTCTCGGTTGCCGGGGTGCGATTCGAGAGTGATCTAAAAACGGTGTATCGCATTTGCTTGTGGTCGCGGCTGGCCAATCGGATTTTGTTGCAGCTGGAAGCGGCCCACGTTGAATCTAAAGACGATATCTACAGCTGCTGTGCGGCACTGGATTGGTCGTCACATATGGCGCGTGACGCGACCTTTGCCGTTGATTTTGTCGGTACATCGAAGACGATTCGCAATAGCCACTTTGGCGCATTGTTAGTGAAAGATGCGATAGTCGACCACTTTAGCGCCAGTGGTGAGCGGCCCAGTGTAGACCTATCAAAACCCGAGATACGCATTAACGCACGCCTGGCAAAAGGCGCATTGCACATTGCGCTGGATGTTAGCGGCGACAGCCTGCACAAGCGCGGCTATCGCGAGTTCGGTGGTCAGGCGCCGCTGAAGGAAAACCTCGCAGCGGCGCTTTTGTTGCGCGCCAATTGGCCGGCGTTAGCGCAGCAGCGGGCTGCGATGGTCGACCCTATGTGTGGTTCCGCTACTCTGCTGATTGAAGCCGCTTTGATGGCCGCCGATATCGCACCTGCGATTAATCGCAAGCAGTTCGGTTTTCACCACTGGCGTCAGCACGACACAGCCTTATGGCTTGCAGTGCGCGAACAAGCGTTGGCGAGGCGCGCACTGGGATTACAAAAGCACTTACCAGATATACGCGGCTACGATGCCGACCCACGAGTCATTAAGCCGGCACGCCGAAATATTGCCAATGCCGGGTTGGAAGACGTGATCGAGATTAAATGTCGCCCCATTGCCGAATTGGTTGCACCGAGCCATGCCGGGGATACTCAGGGCCTGGTTGTTACCAACCCCCCCTACGGCGAGCGCCTTAGCGAGCAACCGGAACTCGAATATCTATACGCCAGCTTCGGCGCCAGGCTAAAGCAGGAATTTGCAGGTTGGCAGGTTGCCGTAATTACCGCTAACAACGAACTCGCGCAAAACATGCGTCTGCGCAGCGACAAACGCTACCGCTTTTTTAATGGCGCAATAGCGAGTGAACTCTGGTTGATGAAGATTAATACCGCTAGCGCTACGCAGACGGGCATGAGCCGACCGCCGCCTACCGAGCCTAAAGCCGCCGTATTGTCTAACGGCGCTGTCGAACCCGCATTAGTAAATCGCCTGCAAAAGAATCGTAAGAAACTACGAGGCTGGTTGCGAAGCGCGGTGAGCGATTGTTATCGATTGTACGACGCCGATATTCCCGAGTATGCCGCGGCTGTCGACATTTACGCCGATTGGGCGGTGGTTGCGGAGTACGCCGCGCCACAGCACATCGACTCCCATAAAGCAAAGCAGCGTTTTGATGCAATTCTGGCTAGCGTTGCCGCAGCGACCGGGCTTGCACCGCAGCATATTGTTAGTAAACGCCGGCAACGGCAAAGTGGTAAGCAGCAGTACCAAAAACTCGCGGCCGAGCATAACTTCATTACTGTGCGCGAAGATCGCGCCAAATTTCTGGTCAATCTACATGACTATATCGATACTGGGTTGTTTCTGGATCACCGCCCGCTGCGGCGCATGCTTAGCGATTGGGCACGCGATGCGCATTTCCTGAATTTGTTTTGTTATACAGCGACGGCGACAGTACACGCTGCGCTCGGTGGCGCCAAGCGGTCTACCAGTATTGATATGTCGCGCAGCTATATTGCCTGGGCAAAGAAGAATCTCGCGCTTAACGGGCTTAGCGAAGCAACCCACGAATTATTGCAGGCCGATTGTATGGAATGGCTACGCACCGCGCAAACGCGCTACGATCTCCTTTTTCTCGATCCGCCATCTTTTTCCAATTCCAAACGCATGCGAGAGGAACTGGATGTGCAACGTGATCATGCTAAGTTAATTGGGCTGGCTATGCAGCGGCTAAATTATGACGGCAAGTTGCTGTTCTCAACCAACCGTCGAAGATTTCAATTAGATGCCGAGCTGGCCGAGCAATACGTTGTACAAGATATTAGCGCGCAAACCATCGATATCGATTTTACGCGCCGACCGGGAATTCATCGTTGTTGGGTGATTGAGCAGCGTAACAGCGGTTAAGCTGTGTGTAACCGATTCGACGCGTGCCTAGTGAAACTTGTAGGTGTCGTTGCAAGGGAAGGGTACACCGCGCGAAGATTGCAGTTCCCGCGGTGCACCAACTTATCGTTTGCGCTACTGGGTGGCTGCCTGCGCTTCGCGGTAGGCTTTCAGCTGATCATTAAACTCGGCTGCTTTCGCTTCCATCTCTTGCACAGCATCATTGTAAGCTGACGTATGCGCTGCGGCGCGTTCGACACGGGCCTCTTCGGATGCGGGCTCAGTTGCCTTTGCCTCGACTTCGATAGCGGCTTGCTCTTGTTGATCAATACAGGCCAAATATGTTTCAGTAGCTGCCATGTATTGTTTGAGGCCCTGTTGGCCTTCGATCATTTCCTGCTCGCTGGCTTTACTGCCGTCTGGTATGCCTGGCGCTTCAGCGCGCTCACATTCAGCCCATGTCACGGAGCTGCCAAGCAAAAGAATCGCCACTGCGGCGCTAAGAACTGATTTCATGTGTAGTACTCCATCTTTAGGTTGTTGTGTCGATAGTCTAAATCTTCATCACGTAGATTAAAACATTTCGGCTGCAGTTTAACACGGAAAAGTACCATAATAAGCTGGATGAATATTTATTAAATTCTATAACTTATTGTATATAAAAGAAAAATGGCATCATTTCACTATGCTTTCGTGATGCCTGGGTTCAGTCATCGTTCAGTTACACCCGCCTAATATTAAACCTGTATCAATGCTGTTGAGGAGGCTGATATGAAAAAGTGGATTCTAGGTGTGGCCGTGGCGAGTAGTTTGACATTGGGTCATTTTGCCGTGGCTGAGCATCGCAATCATCACGATACTAACCGTGGCCATGGGTCACACGACAATCGCGGCCATTCACAGCACGACAATCGACAGCGGCACAACCGCTACGATCGTATTGTGATTGGCGGTTATCTCCAAGATGTACATTACTCAGGTCATTCTCGTCGCCATGATCGTCACCGTGATTATGGGCACAGGCGCGACCGCCATGTGCATGACCGTCACTGTGGTCACAATCGCGGCCATTATCGCCGCCGGCATGGGTACTCTTATGATGGCTACTACGGCCACGGTTATAGAAACCACTATCGTCGCTATTACGATAATCGCCGCCATTACAACCGCCATAATTATTACCGGCCCGAACGCCGTATTAGTCATGTCATTCGCGCATACTAACTGGCAATGAAAAAACCTTAGTGAATTTGTGCAAGCGCAAACGAATGGCGGTGATAAGGCCGGTTGTTTCGCGCCATCATTTCGGTGATACTGCAACGCTAAAGTAATATTTTTTGTGTCCTATGGTTTGCGCAAGCGACATTCAAAATAGATGCTTCAAAGCGCTGGCGGAGCTAACCGCTTTTACCGACCTCGCTTTGCTGAATGCGGGTTTGCCGCCCGTGCTTGGCAAGGCCTTAGAGGCCGAATTGCGTTTCTATGCAACGCAGTCCGACTATGAAGACTACGAACTCATCGGCCAGAGCTCGGCGGAGCTGGTTCGCAAATTTCCACGAAGCGTGAGCGCAGGCTCGTCTAGTCTTGCTATGACAGCAGCTCAGCTTGGTGGCGACCGAACATTGTTCAACAAGTTGGGCTGTAAGAATTTCCTTGCCTGTACGAGCGAAAAAGGCGCCCGTTCTTTGTTTCAGCATACTGTCAATGCGGAGCAGAAAGTGTTTGTCGTTGTGCATGGCGTGCTGGCGCAGGAGCAAATTGAATTTGTTCGCGCAGGCCTGCAAATATATGCTAATCAGGTAAAGCTGCTAAAAAGAACAACACGCGACAGCCTGACAAATCTGCTAAACCGCGACGCGTTTGAAAGAAGAATGCGCGGCCTGTATTCGAGAAACGGCTTGTATCGCCGGCGCAGCAGAGAGCAAACATGCAATGGTTGCTTCGCTATTGCCGATATCGACAATTTTAAGCGCGTCAACGACACTTATGGTCATGTATATGGCGACAAGGTTTTGGTTATGTTTGCGCAAATAATGCGCGATTCGTTTCGAGACGATGACGTGTTATGTCGCTATGGCGGGGAAGAATTTGTCATCGTATTGTCCGACATTGGTGTAACCGCTGCCATGAAAGCTTTACAGCGCTTTAAAGATGCGGTGGCGGCAACCGAATTTCCGCAAGATGTCAGGGTGACCGTGAGTATTGGCTGTACGCAGCTCAACTTGGAGATGTCGCTCGATGTAATGACCGCACGTGCGGATAAAGCCCTTTACTACGCCAAGACGCACGGTCGTAACAAACTGTGCCACTACGAAGACCTGGTAGACAGCGAAATGCTCGAACACGACGCAGAACTGTTTGCTTAGTTGCAACTATGGTATGCAGTGCGATAGCAACACTTGTTTAAGCCGAGCTGGCGTTGTACATTCTGCTTGAAATATGCCGCGCCTTATGTACAATGTCGCCTGCCTTTTTCGAGGTCTGCGTCCCCTTCGTCTAGTGGCCTAGGACACCGCCCTTTCACGGCGGTAACAGGGGTTCGAACCCCCTAGGGGACGCCATTTTCAATTCACCAGTGGCTCGCTGGTGTACTTCCGAAAGCTCGTAGTACCCGCCAAACTTGCGAATGCAGGGATTCAGAATGTATCTGACTCCTCGTTCTTCAATCACGTGCTGGGAACTTCATGGATGTAAAACCGGCTAAGGTGTAACCTTGGAGTTATCCTCGACCGGCCACAGGAATATATACATGCCAGCAAATACCGCTTTACGTCTGAATATGACGGGAATGTGTGACGAGAGCAGCGAGG
>JBPCXM010000628.1:0-7333 GCA_051008535.1 Pseudomonadales bacterium
CGCCTGGCCACCCGCCGCTTGTATCAATTCAACGCTCTCTTGCAGCTCAACTTCTTGCACGTCAACGGCAAAAATTTTTCCACCCTCGCTGGCCAAACGTAGCGCAGTTGCTCGACCTATCCCTGAAGCCGCGCCTGTTATCATCACCGTCTTGTCATCGAATCGCTGCATCGCATTCTCCTGTTGTTGGCCGCACTGGTTGCGACAATGCATTAAGCATGACGCCATAAGGTGGGGCGGTCAATACACGCTCAACCCTGCTGCGTCCTCAAATTAGCTGCATATTTCGTTTCTGCGACAGCCAGTGACCGAATACAGCAATACAGTTGAGTGTTTTGGTAGATTAGCTTTATTTAATCGCCCTATGCTTCAAGTAAAACGCCTAAAAATGTAGAATAGGCGGCTGCCAAGCCTACGGCGCAACGCGTATCGCCCTGCTACAAAGAGTAATTTGGAATGACCCTGGTCCTTAACGAAGAACAACGGCAACTGCAGGAAACGGCAAAAAAATTTGTCGCTGAACATGCGCCCGTACGGGCCTTACGTAAGTTGCGCGACGACAATGACCCGCTGGGATATTCAAAGCAACTTTGGCAACAGATGACCGAGCTGGGTTTTGCCAGTATTACAATCCCTGAGGCTTACGACGGTTTAGGCTTCGGTTTTATGGGCATGGGCGCCGTGCTGGAGGAGTTCGGTCGCACGCTAACAGCTTCGCCGTTACAAGCCAGCGTTGTGCTAGGCGGTTCCGCTATTGAACTGGCCGGTAGCCAAACGCAAAAGCAAGCGTTACTGCCAGCCATCGCTACAGGTGAGCTAACGCTGGCGCTGGCACTGGAAGAAAGTCACCACCACAACCCTCACACTACCGCCACGCGGGCGGAAAAGAGTGGTGACCAATATATTCTTAACGGCAAGAAAACCTTCGTGTTGGATGGCCATAGCGCCGATAAATTAATTGTTGTCGCACGCACCGGCAATTCAGAAGACGCTGTGTCATTTCTCCTCGTTGATGCGAATTCCGAGGGTGTCACTCGCACGCGCACCAAAATGATCGACAGCCGCAATGCAGCGCGCATTACGTTGCATAATGTCAGCGTGCCACATGACTCAGTACTCGGCGCCGAAGATGACGCCTCTGCCGCGCTTGCACAGGTATTGGACCGGGGACGCATCTGTTTGGCCGCGGAAATGCTGGGTGGAATTCTGGAAGCGTTTGAACGCACGGTCACGTATTTGAAAGACCGCGAGCAATTTGGCGTTAAGATCGGTTCATTTCAAGCCTTACAACACCGCGCCGCTATCATGTACACCGAGATCGAATTGTGTAAATCGGTCGTTATCGCGGCTCTCTCTGCGCTAGACGAACAATCTGACGACGTACCTCAACTGGCCAGCCTGGCCAAGGCGCGCGTGAACGACACCTATGAGCTGGTGAGCAACGAGGCGGTGCAAATGCACGGCGGCATCGGCGTCACCGATGATCTGGAGATCGGCTTCTTCCTGAAGCGCGCGCGGGTTGCCATGCAGGCACTTGGAGACGCCGCGTTTCATCGTGACCGCTATGCGACCCTTGCAGGATATTAACAAACCAGCAACCCGCTAGCCTCATTTACAGTACCTTTCAACTGACAGGAGAACGCCGTTGGATTCACCGGAAACGTTCAGACAAGAAACCCGCGCCTGGCTGGAGCAGAACTGCCCGGAGTCGCAGCGCAAGCCTGCAAGCCCGCACAGCCTGAATTACGGTGGTCGCAACGCATCGTTCGAAAGCGAAGATGCAAAACAGTGGATGCTTCGCATGGCAGAACGCGGTTGGACCGCGCCGGAATGGCCCAGCGAATACGGAGGCGGTGGTTTAAGCGGTGCAGAGGCGAGCATTCTAAAGGAAGAAATGGGTAGGCTAAGCTGCCGCCCGCCACTCATAGGCCACGGCTTGTGGATGTTGGGCCCTTTGTTGTTGGAGTTTGGCAATGACGCACAGAAGCAACAGCATTTACCCGCAATCGCTAAGGGCAAGATTCGTTGGTGCCAAGGTTTCAGCGAACCAGGCGCCGGTTCCGATTTAGCGGCACTGCGTTGTAAGGCGGAAGACAAAGGCGATCACTTTCTTGTCAACGGCTCGAAAACATGGACTACAGATGCCGACAAAGCGGGTTGGATATTTTGTTTGGTACGCACTGAGACAGGCCCAGTTAAACAGGAAGGTATTAGCTTTCTACTGATTGACATGCAAACACCCGGCGTTAGTGTAAACCCTATTCGTTTGCTAAACGACGATTGTCACTTCTGCGAAACATTTTTTGACAACGTCAAAGTGCCCAAAGAAAACCTGGTTGCTGAATTGCACAAGGGCTGGCCGCTAGCCAAGCGCTTGTTACAGCATGAACGGGCAAGCATGGGCGACCTGGCTTCAATGATGCCAAAGCCACTTTACACCGTGATCGAGTTAGCAAAGTTATACACCCCAGTCGACGCCGATGGACGCCTGCTAGACGCCAACGTGCGCTCGCGCTTAACACAGCATTTAATGAACCAACAATCGATGCGGTTAACGCACGAACGCGCCTACGCTGAGGGCATGGCAGGTGTGTTAGACATGAATATGACAACGTTTTTTAAATACTATTCGACTGAAGAAACCAAGCGCAAAGACGAATTGATCATCAACATGCTGGGTGAACGCGGCCTCGGTTGGGATGAGGAAAGCTTCGAAGACCACGAATTTAAAAACACGAGTACTTGGTTGCAATCCAAAGTTTTGTCAATGGGCGGCGGAACGTCGGAAGTACAGCTTAACATCGTAGCTAAACGCGCGCTGGGTTTGCCAGACTAAGATGTGTCGAATTAACCGGCGACTTTACTCTTCCAGCAGATCAAAATCGAATTTGCTGATACCGCAGTCCGGGCACTCCCAGTCTTCAGGAATATCCTCCCATTTCGTGCCGGGCGCAATGCCGTCCTCTGGTATCCCCAATTCTTCGTGGTAGATATAGCCGCAAATAACGCACTCGTATTTTTTAAAGTCGCTCATCTATTACTATTCCTCCAATACATCTCTGTTGGTCGCGGAACAACATCCAATATTCTCACCCCGCCTGATTCCCCGCCGGAATTTCGTTAAACGGCACGCCTTTGTCAACCCGCACATCACCTGGTAAACCCAACACTTGCTCCGCGATAATGTTGCGCATCACTTCATCGGTACCGCCCGCAACACGCAGCCCTGGTGCAAACAAAAACGACTTTTGGAACTGCGCTTCCATTGCAGCTAACTCGGGCTCCATTGAAACGCCGGCCTGACCAAACAACTCAAGTGCGAATGCGCTGATGTCCTGGCACATGGATGCACCCACCAGCTTGCCTAGCGACGCTTCCGCGCCTGGCATACCCCCTTTGGCAACTGCGGATAACATGCGCGCCTGGGCGTTGCGCAAGCCAGCATCTTTAACATACCACTCAGCCGTTTTTTGCCGTACCAGCGCGTTGTCTAGCGCCGGCTGACCATCGAGCTGCAGGCTTTTTACCAGTTGCCAGTAAGGTTCGAATCCGTTCGGCGCAACGCTGCCTATCGCCAGCCGCTCATTCATCAATACCGTGATGGCAGCGCCCCAACCACCGCCAACCTCACCGAGGCGTTGCGAGTCAGGAACTTCGGCGTCGGTGAAAAATACTTCGCTGAAACTCTTACCGCCGTCGGCCTGCTTGATCGGTCGCACCTCAACGCCAGGCTGCTCCATATCGACCATAAACATGGTAAGGCCTTTGTGCTTCGCCACGGTGGGATCAGTGCGGGTGAGCACCACGCCATACTGACTGTATTGCGCACCCGAGGTCCAGATCTTCTGGCCGTTGACAAGCCATTTGTCGCCGTGTTGTTGCGCCTTGGTTTTCAGGCCCGCCACGTCTGAACCGGCGCCGGGCTCGCTGAACAGCTGACACCAGACATCGTCGGCGCGCGCCATGCGTGGCAGCAATTGCTTTTTTTGTTGCTCGCTTGCGTAGGCCATCAGCGCGGGACCACAATTACCAATACCAATCGCAAAGAATCCGTCACGTGTGTTGTAGTTAGAGACCTCCTGGGCCCAAATCACTTGTTCGATCGCTGAGGCGCCGCGACCGCCGTATTCTGCTGGCCAGGTTAGACATGCCCACCCGGCATCGTAGATTTTGGCCTGCCACTGTTTCGCTTCAGCGAGGCTTTCATCGCGGTCGCCAGTTGTCGTGGCCGAATCTTTGGACGCAGCATTCGCCGCCAGCCAGGCTTTTACTTCTGCTCGAAACTGAGCTTGTTCGGGGCTATCGTTAAAGTCCACTTGGATTAACTCCTAACAAAAATTTGGAAACGCACTACGCGCGAATCAGGCGGTCGATTAATAGATCTTGCCAATAAGACTTGCTACCCAGCGCCAACGCTAACAGCTGCGCTCGGCGGTAATAGAGGTGGCAATCCAGCTCCCAGGTAAAACCCATGCCACCGTGCGCTTGCATATTTTCTTTCGAACAAAAATAGTAAGCATCAACGGCGCTGATGCGTGCAGTCGCAGCAGAAACGGGCAATTCTTCGCTGTTGTTGGATAACGCCCACGCACCATGATACGCATTGGAGCGCGCCAGCTCTATCGCCACAAACATGTCTGCCATCTTGTGTTTCAGCGCCTGGAAAGACGCGATGGGGCGACCGAAAGCGTAACGCTGCATAGTGTAGGCTATTGCCATATCGAGGCAGGCTTGCGCGCCGCCAATTTGCTCGAATGCGAATAATATGGCAGCCCCGTCGTACAATTTGGCCAACAGCGACTCTCCCTGGCCTTCATCGCCCAACAATTCCGCCGCTGCGTTAGAGAAAACAAGCCCTGCGTGTGCGCGGGTCGGATCCAGCGTGGCGACACTTTCGCGCTTAACGCCCTGTGCCCCCAGGTCAACGAGATACAGCGATAATCCATTATCGCCCTGTGCCGCCACCACGGCAAAATCGGCTACATCACCGTCGGGTACCACCACTTTGTTTCCAGTGATTGCACCATTTTTCATTGTTGCCTGCACGTTGGCAGCAGTAAAGGCACCCTGCCGCTCAATCGCAGCTAAAGTACCGATAAGCTCGCCGCCTGCCAGGCGCGGCAAATAATGCTCCTTTTGCTGTTCGCTGCCCGCCAGTTTCAAAGCCTCGGTGGCAAAGTAAACAGAAGATGAAAACGGCACCGGCGCCAGCGAACGACCCATTTCTTCGGCGATTACACACAATTCCAGATAGCCCAAACCCGATCCACCGTAGGCTTCGGGAATGGTGATTCCTTGCCAGCCCAGCTCGACCATGGCATTCCACAGTGGTCGATGACAGGAATCTTCGCCCTCCAAAATCTTGCGCACTTCCGCAATATTCGATTTATCCGCCAGAAAGCTGCGTGCCTGCTCCTGGATTATTTTCTGGTCTTCTGAAAATTCGAAATTCATGCATCAAACCTTGTCGTCGTGCGAATCAGACACGTAGCGTATGCAAACACACACCGCGATGCAATGGCAGAATGGGTCGATCGCGGTGGCCAAGCCGAGCTGCACGATTACGAAAATATAATGTGCTTCGTCTGTTTGGCGCTATGCGGCCGTAGGTAAGAATTGCTCTTTGTCTTTGGGTATCAACAGCAGATTTTTGTAAGCCAGGGCTGAATTAAAGTCATACAACTGCGGTCGCTTGGGTAGGAACCAACGAGTGATTTTGCGCCGAATGCGAGCGAACGGTTTTTGCAGCCAATAGCCCTCGTCATAGTTATTGCCAAGCACCTTAATGCTGTATTCGCCTAGTAGCTCATGCATAATATTTGAGTTTCTTAATCGCTCCATCGAAACAGGGTCATCCCATTCCATAATAATGAACGGGCGATATCGCCGAATCGACTGCTCAAGACCCAACAACACGAACAGTTCGTGCCCTTCAACATCTATTTTCAGTAAATCGATTTGATCAATTCCCAGCTCCTCAACCCATTCGTCGCCAACACGCTTGGTAACTGTTACCGGTTCAACATTATCTGTGCGTTTATCAAAGCTGGATGCACCCACGTTACCGTCAGTGGCCATAAACAATTCCGATTCCTCGTTTGTATTCGACAGAGCGATATTTATCGCTTCAACGTTTTTGAGCGCATTTTGATCGACATTACTTGCCAATAAAGAAAACACCTTCGGCACCGGTTCAAACGCAAACACTTTACCGGCGCGAGTAGAAAACGATAGGGTGTGATTACCAATATTAGCACCAACATCCAGAACTATCGGCTTGCTCATTTTGGCAAGTATCTGATTGATGTAAGCCAGGGAGTCGCGTTCGTAGAGGCCGGTCTTTATAATTTTTTGACCAATATGGTCGTTTTCGAAAACAGTAATTTTATGCCCGTTTAGGGTATCGACCGTGCGCGTATTAGTTTCCATCTCTTGTCCACTGCGAATACAGAACGAAATGCGTAATTCGATTGGGCAGGATAATGAAAGATAAGTTCGCGGAGGTCAACGGTGCGACGACTAATATGGCCGTCGCTGGTTAGAAAGGAAGAAAATCGAAAGAATAGTTTACCGTAGTACGCTTCACTTTCTCGGCGCCAAAATTAATCAGCTTGATGCGCGCAATCAGTTTGCTTTCCAGAGCGGGTTTATTCAGCTCACTTGACACCAGCTTAACGCTGGAAACTGCACCGCTGGGCTCAATAACAAGTTTAATCGTTACTTTACCTTGCAAGGCTGGGTCTTTGCGTAAGGCACGGTTATAAATCGCGAAAATTGAGCCCTTATTACGGTCGAATACCTTACGGACCGATTCGTCGCTGCGCCCGGAAATACCGCTACCGCTGCCACCGACTCCGCTACCATCGCCTTTGCCGAGGTTTGCAACAGGCCCGCTGACCTTAGTAGTTTCTCGGCCCGACAAGGCAGCCCCACCAGTGTTACGGCTCAGATTGGAAGTATTGATGCCACCGCTAGTACCACCGGCTTTGCCGGTAATAATCGAGCGCTCGATTTTTCTCGCCTCGCCAGCCGCTCGTGATAGTTCATTGTTACTCAGCTTTTCCTTGTCGACGCTTTCGCGCATCTCTTGCAGATCATCTTTAAATTGCAACAAGCCCGATAGCGCCGCTTTGTCACGCGCTTCCTCTACCGTTTGTACCGGCTTCGGTTTGGGTTTTGGCTTTACCTTGGGCTTCGGTTTTGGTTTGGGCTTTTTCTTTTCAACCGGCTTTTCCTTTTTCACCTCGGGTGGTGGAGGTGGTGGTGGAAGCTGTTTTTTCTCCAGTATAATTTTTGCTAGCTGTGGCGGAATTTCTTCCAGCTCTTCACGTTC
>JBPCXM010000629.1:0-29750 GCA_051008535.1 Pseudomonadales bacterium
GCCCGCCAAAAGACAGTGAGCGTTACTTTGCGTTGCTCAAAGTCAGCGAGATCAACTTCACCAAGCCGGACAATTCGCGACAGAAAATTCTGTTTGAAAACCTCACGCCGCTGTTCCCCAACGAACGTCTGGTATTGGAAACCGGTAACGGCAGCACCGAGGATTTATCCGGTCGTATCATTGATTTAGCCGCACCGATTGGCAGAGGCCAGCGCGGTTTGATTGTATCGCCACCGAAGGCGGGTAAAACACTATTGATGCAGCATATTGCGCAGTCTATTGTGCGCAACAATCCGGAGTGCTACATCATCGTCTTGCTCATCGATGAGCGTCCGGAGGAGGTCACCGAAATGCAACGCTCGGTACGCGCTGAAGTGGTTGCCAGTACCTTCGACGAGCCACCGTCACGCCACGTGCAAGTCGCTGAAATGGTGATTGAAAAAGCCAAGCGTCTGGTTGAACACAAGAAAGACGTTATTATTTTGCTCGACTCCATCACCCGCCTCGCGCGCGCCTATAACACCATCGTGCCATCGTCAGGCAAAGTGTTAACCGGCGGTGTCGACGCGCACGCGCTGGAACGGCCGAAACGGTTCTTCGGCGCCGCACGCAATATTGAAGAAGGCGGCAGCCTCACGATTATGGCGACCGCTCTTGTCGATACGGGTTCGAAAATGGACGAGGTCATCTACGAAGAGTTTAAAGGCACCGGCAACCAGGAAATACATCTGGACCGCAAGATTGCCGAAAAAAGAATTTATCCGGCCATCAATATTCGCCGCTCCGGCACTCGCCGCGAAGAACTGCTGACCACCGAAGACGAATTACAGAAAATGTGGATTCTGCGCAAGTTGTTGCATTCCATGGAAGACACCCCTGCGGTTGAATTCCTGCTCGACAAACTCAAAGACACCAAGACCAACGATGAATTCTTCGCCTCGATGAAACGCAAATAGCGCCTACGACGCGTGTGGAAAACGAGAAATACAAAGACCTGCGCGAATTTATCGACGTTCTGGAAGCCCAGGACGAACTCAAACGTATTAAAGCACCAGTCGACCCACGACTGGAAATGACCGAAATCTGCGACCGTGCACTGCGAAACGGCGGCCCAGCGCTACTGTTTGAAAACCCTACAAACTTTACAACACCAGTGTTGGCCAACCTGTTCGGCACAACGCGACGGGTCGCGCTGGGTATGGGTCAAACCGATCCAGTCCACCTGCGTGAGGTTGGCAAATTGCTGGCGGCACTGAAAGAGCCGGACCCGCCGAAGGGCTTCAAAGACACTTGGGAAAGACTGCCATTGTTCAAACAAGTATTGAACATGGCGCCGAAAATCGTAAAAAATGCGGTGGCACAAACGCAACGCTTTGAAATCGATGACGTCGATTTGCGCAGCTTGCCAATTCAAACCTGCTGGCCCGAGGATGTCGCACCTCTTATTACCTGGCCACTGGTCATCACCCGCGGACCCCATAAAGAGCGGCACAACTTGGGCATTTATCGCCTGCAGTTACTCGGCAAAAACAAGCTGATTATGCGCTGGCTGTCGCATCGTGGCGGCGCTCTGGATTTCAGGGAATGGCAAGACGCCCATCCGGGAGAGCCCTTCCCCATCGCCGTGGCGCTGGGCGCCGATCCCGCAACCACCCTTGGCGCCGTCACCCCCGTACCCGACACTTTGTCGGAATACGGCTTCGCCGGTTTGTTGCGTGGCGCCAAAACCGAACTGGTGAAGTGCCTGAGCTGCGAATTGCACGTACCGGCCACCGCCGAATATATTTTAGAGGGCCATATACAAGCCGGCGAGATGGCGGACGAAGGCCCGTTTGGCGACCATACCGGTTACTACAACGAAGTTGAACGCTTTCCAGTATTTACGGTTACGCATCTCACCCATCGGCCCTCTCCCATTTACCACAGCACATATACCGGACGACCACCGGATGAGCCAGCTATTCTTGGATTGGCCCTCAACGAAGTGTTCGTGCCCTTATTGCAAAAACAGTTTCCAGAGATCACGGACTTTTATTTACCGCCGGAGGGTTGTTCGTACCGGCTAGCGGTCGTGACCATCAAAAAACAGTACCCCGGTCACGCCAAACGCATCATGATGGGGGTGTGGTCTTTTCTGCGGCAGTTTATGTATACCAAGTTCGTTATTGTCACCGACGATGACGTCGACGCACGCAGCTGGAAAGATGTGATCTGGGCGCTCACCACCCGCATGGACCCGGTGCGCGACACAGTCACGATGGATAACACGCCTATCGACTATCTGGATTTCGCTTCGCCGGTTGCCGGTCTCGGTTCCAAAATTGGATTCGATGCAACGAATAAGTGGCCCGGCGAAACGCAACGCGATTGGGGCAAACCGATTACAATGAGCGCTGAAGTAAAACGGCGCGTGGATGCTATGTGGGATAGCTTGGGTATAGGCTAGCGACTCTAGCTTGTCGCGCTTATCTCTTTCACCGGCTGTGGCAGAGTTGGCAAACCATTGGTGCTAAGCATCAGACCTTGATGAAAACTGTCATAGCTTTGTTGTGATTCACCTAAGTGGGACAACAGCCGGCCTAGTTCTCCGTAAGCTTGCTCATTCGGCGTGATGTTAATACTCATCGTAAAGTACTCACGTGCCTTGCCCCATAGTTCATTCATTAGGCTTAAGCGACCGAGAGTGAGTAGTAAATCAGCATCGTTAGGACGCTCCTGTAACCAGCGTTCGGCAGCTATCAGCTGTTTGTGCGCATCCTCTCCCTGCACCGTTCCATAAAAGCGCACGAGGTCAGCATCCCAGTTTTTCTGCAATTGGCTGCGCAGAACCTTCTCCGCTTGCGCTTCTGCTTCTGCTGCCGTCAGTGCACGCGCATAGATACCTACCAAGCGGGGATCTTTTTTAAGTACTTTTGGCGTGCTCTCCCAATGCGTCGTGATGGCAGACAGCGGTGTGGCGTCCTTTCCTGACGCGACCAGCAAACCCTTGTAGACATCAAACTCAAGCTGCTCCAGCGCGCCAGCGTTCAGTACTTTTTGTTTACGCAGCTGCGGCAACAACTCTTGCAGGCCCCTCCAATCACCCAGCTGTTGGTTTACTTCGACCAGCATACGCAAAGCCTGGGGGTGCTCCGGCGCCAGCGTGCGCAGGCGTGTCAGTGTTGCCAGGCAATCCTCAAGCTGATTGTTCTTCAGTTGAATTTCTGCTTGCGTCAAGCCAATAGCAACATTAGCGTCTGGGGTAGTTTCTTCGGCTTTTTTAAGATATTCCGCACATTGCTCATCCTCGCCTAGCGCTTCGCTGGCCCGTGCGGCCATCAAGTAGTTGAACAAAGGTGTGGGTGAACTCTCTGCGCCTTTGGAAAATGTTTTGAGTGAGCGCTTCCAGTTACCTTCGATATATTCAATCAGCCCGGCCGTGAGTTGTGCCTCGCTGCGGCGCGCATCGCGCCCCTGCAACCATTGCTGTAAGCTGCGTCCAGAATAGCGTACTTGCAATAACGTGCGCAGCAAAAAATAGACGACCGCCAACACTAGCACCAGCGCGGTAACAGCGGCCCACAAGTTAGCCTCTATGCTTGAGTCAGCATACGAAATAAGTATGTAGCCAGGGTCGCGCAACACAAGCAACGACAAGCCAATGGCAAACGCCAAAGCGATAAGGCAGATAATAAAAAGTCTTAACATAGGTGCTCCTTCCAGGTGATCATGCCGCATTCAGCTTGTCTGTCTGCGTTCGTGGCAAGACGCTTTTTCGAACGCATAGCGGCCCTAGGTCGAGGGAAAGCAACGCCGGCGCGGGCGCAGACAGGCGAGCCCGGAGGGAGCCCCACAGAACTCCCCCTGCGTTGTTGCGCCCACTTGACGTAGGGGCCACTATGACTTCGCGGACGCGCCTGGCAGGGAATGTTCTGTGGGGCTCTGAATATGACATGATCACCTGGAAGGAGCACTAGCCCTCCGTAACCGCAGCCGTGACCTCTTCCTCAGCACTTGTCGTCTCAGGATCGTCGGGTTCCGATTCCTCTTCGGGCTCGGCTTTCGGTTCCTGCTTTGACTCTCCGTCAGGTTGCTTTGGTTGGACTTTCGGTTTTATTTTCTCTGCTGATTCTTGCTGTTGTTTAGCGTCTGTTTGCGGCTCCTCTGATGTTGTCTCTTGCTCAGATTCCTTCTTCCCTTCCGTTTTTGTTTTTGCTCGCGGCGCGTCTTCAACTTCCGCCTGCGACTCTTCTTCCAGTCGCCGAGTTTGTTTTGCCTCTGACGCCTTTAACTTTCTGCTGTGCGCACTGTCGGTGTATTCCTTCAACGCATGATAGGACCCGCTGATGTCAGGCAATGGCGGGTCAATGTCAATCGTACGCGCGTCCGCCAGGGTTTGCAGGGCCGCCTGGGTCGCCGCATCCTCGCCGATAAAATAGCGTGCAATCCATTGTTGTGCTTTGTCCAGGCTTTGTTGGTAAGTGGCTGGTTTGCGCGCCAACAGCGCCAGCTGGGCCTGCTCCAGCATGAGCCGTAGGTTTTGTCGAAGATATAACTCCTGTTGCGGCGGCAGCATCGCCTCTATCGGCTTGTCATGCTGGCGCACTATAAATACCTTGCCGAGGGTCGACTTGATCGAACCACCCACCTGTGCAAGGCTTTCCTGCCATGTCGGCTGTGCTGGCATTGTCGCTTCGACCTGAGCCTCTTGTTCGTCGTTGTGAAACTCGGGTATGTCATACAATACGAGCTCATCGAGGTTCTCACTCAAGGCGGCCAGCTTTAAATACTCGCCATCCACATCGACAGCTTTGGTACGACGCAGAGCGGTAATGTCATTGGCAATCGCGCGTCGCACCAAGTGCAAACTCACATCGTCAATGTCACGCAAAATCTTGTCGGCGGATTGCAACATGGCCATGGCGCCACTACTTTCCTTGCTCATTAATATGCGCTGGTTAGCCAGCCGCAACAAATATTCAGTCTCCGCCAACAACCACTCATCACGATTGGTTTGGGTCAGCGCCTGCATCTGCCGGCTTTGCTTGCCAATGGTTTTCTCTAACAGCTCGATCGTGTCTTGGGTGGCCGCCAATGCTGCAGCACGATTCGCAGACTCCTCGCCAAGATCATTCTGCAAAACCTTAAAGTCGTCGCGCACGTCAATAATCGCGGTTTGTGTCTGTTTCAGCTCGCCCAGACTGGAAAGCGCGCTAGTTTGCTGCTCCTGCCACTGTTGCCACAGATAGTAGACGCCGTAGCCGGCTGCCGCGCTCAATCCCAGCGTGCATAACAGAAAAAACCACAGCAAACCAGTCCGTGGTTTCTTCTGTGCTTTCTCTGCTTTTTTGTCCTTGTAATCAGCCTGGTCGGATTTTTTTTTGATCTTCTTTTTGGGCTTTTACAAAGGCCCTCGCTTTGGCGGCCTTTTCGGCATTGCTTGCGCTGGATGCTTGCGGTCGCTCGTTGGTTTTAGATTCGGCAGCCGCGGGTTTTTCGCCGGGCTTTTTGCTGTCTACCATCACTTCGCCTTTTTCAACTAATTATTTGCGGCACCGACGCGTGCAGCACGCCACCAGTCGCAGAGCGCGTATGATACATCAGTAAATCGCATACTCCGAGCGGTCAGCACCTTAGCAAAGGCGTTGGCTTGCGCTGCCGCCGCCACACGATCGCCCGGCACCAACAGTGGCGTAGCCTGCAGTTGTTCAAGCACGTCAGCCGCATGCGCCATGCGGATTAAATTGTGTACGCCGGCAACGCTGGTAACGCAGACTATATGCGGACGCCACTTGGTTAATACTCTGCCTAGCTCCGACTCTTTTTCATGCGGGTAGCCGCGCCGATAAAGCTCGGCATGCGTGACCTCCGCACCGCGCGCGCGGACGGTTTGGGTGATAAGTTCACGACCGCCCTGCCCTCTGAAAACCAGGACGCGCTTGCCTTGCAGCTGTTGCAATTCAGACAGCGATAACAAAGAATCACTATCGACCGCACCGGTTGCCAGCACGTTAAAGCCTGCTTTGAGTGCAGCATTGGTTGTTTTGTCTCCTACGGCATAACACTGCAGACCATTGGGAATCGGTTTCTGCTGTTCTACTATGCCAGCATACGCGTAGCGCACAGCATTCGTACTGACGAAAATACCAATGTCATATTGCTGCAAGTTATTAATCGCAGCGACCGTTTCTTCATCCATGGGAATGGATTCGATTAGCAGCACCGGCACATGGCTCAGCGTTGCGCCAAGCGCTTGCAGATCACGCCGCCAATCGGCCGACTGCCCGGCAGGGCGCGTTAAGAGTAGTCTAAGCCCGGCTAGTGTCGGCTCAGACTGCGCCATTGTTCTCTGAGGCACGCAAAGCGGCAAGGATTTTATTGGCGCCGGCAGCCAGCATTTCTTCGGCCAACCCCTCCCCTAACGTGCCGGCATTGTCGCTGGCGCCGTGTCGTTCACCGGCGATTATTTGCACGCCATCAAGCGATGCTACTCGGGCCTCCAAGTTGAGCATTCCGTCATCATGTAACTGTGCGTAAGCAGCGATTGGCACCTGACAGCCCCCCTCCAAACCCCTGTTCAAAGCGCGCTCGGCACGCACGCAATAACTTGTTTCAAGGTGGTTCAAGTCCGCCACCAAGGTGTTGGTCAGCGTGTCATCGGCGCGGGTTTCAATCCCGACCGCACCCTGCCCAGGCGCCGGCAAGCAAGTTTGCGGGTCAATGACTTCAGTAATCTGCTCCTGCATGCCCAGCCGCTTCATGCCCGCTTCGGCGAGAATGATAGCTTCGTAGGCACCGTCCTGTAGTTTCTGCAAACGGGTATTCACATTGCCGCGCAAATCGAGCACGTTGAGATCACTGCGCACGGCGAGCAACTGACTGCGACGGCGCAAACTGGAAGTGCCGACACGGGCCCCCGCTGGTAGCTCGGTAAGTTTGGCAAATTTATGCGATACAAAGGCGTCAAATGGACTATCGCGCTCACAAATGGCTGCTAACCGCAAACCTGCGGGAAATTCCATTGGCACATCTTTCATCGAGTGCACGGCGATATCGGCCCTGTCTTCCAACAAGGCGTGCTCTAGTTCTTTGATAAATAAGCCTTTTCCGCCAATTTTTGCGAGTGGTGTGTCGAGAATCTGATCGCCACGAGTGGTCATACGGACCAGTTCGACGCGTAGCTCGGGATGCAGTTGAACAAGCGCGTTTTGGACGTACTCCGCCTGCCAGATGGCCAGCGGGCTTTTGCGAGTAGCGATGCGCAGTGGGCGAACCATAAAGTGTCGTTCCCGGCCGGAAAAGACAGATTATGCCACGACTGTGTAACGTAAACCGCCCGCGAAGATCGCTGGGCGGCTAATGTTACACAAGCTTTGGGAAATTACAGGTTTTGTAGTAATTTACGTACTTTTGGCAGATGGCGGCGGCTGACCTGCGGCAAGTGCTCGACTTCAGTCAAACGCACACAGTGCACACCCTCTTCGTTGCGTTCCATGCCTTGCACATGACGCAGGGCTACCAACGCATTGCGGTGGATGCGCAGCAATTTGTCGGGATATTCCGCTTCAAGCTCTTTCAAGGTGTCGTCGATCAACAATTCACCACCTGAGTGGTAAGCGGTGACGTATTTGTGATCAGCCAGAAAAACCCGGATTTCCTCCATCGGTACCATTTGAATACCGCGACGCGAACGTGAGGTAATGTGCGTGCGCTGCTTAAGTGAGCGATCACTATCGTTAGCTGCCTCTAAAGACATGAGCTGTAGCTTATTGACCTGGCGGGCTTTTTCAAGCGCAATCAACAGGTTTTCCTGGCGCACCGGTTTTAGCAGGTAGCCCGCTGCTTGTGCGTCGATCGCCTCAACACCGTAATCGTCGTAAGCCGTACAAAAAATGATCGCTGGTGCATGTTTGGCTTGGGCTATCTGTCTCGCTGCAGTGACACCGTCCATTTCCGGCATGCGCACATCCATAAGAATAACGTCCGGTTGGGTACGATCGCTGAGCGCAACGGCTTCCTGGCCATTGGCGGCTTCGGCAACAACACGCCATTTTTGCGTGTCATTGACCATCCGCTTTAAGCGATCCCGGGCCAGCGGTTCATCATCGACGATAAGCACATTCATCTTGATTTTATTCCTGTTTCTTTAAACCGATAATACTTAATTAAAAGAATAGCTTATTATTGCCAGAAAGCGATTCTCGTGGCGCTGGGTTGTTAACTCCGCATCAGCCCCAAAATGGGCCTGCAAACGCTCGCGTGTGTTCACCAGAGCCATGCTGTTACCCCTATGCTTGATCGCACCTTCAACAACGCTGTCAGGCAGTGGATTTGACACGGTAATTTCGCAACGCTGGTCTTTTAAGGCGACTTTTATACCCACTGTACCGCCTGCTGCACGCGGCTGGATGCCGTGGTAGACCGCGTTTTCCAGCAACGGTTGAATAGTGAGCGATGGTATTTTAACCGCGTCGCTCATTTCTGGCAGCTGCCAAGCGATTTGTAGCCGTTCGCCCATGCGCAGCTGTTCAATGGCAATATACCGTTGGCACAATGCCAGCTCCTGCGTCATCGGCACCAGCTCGGCTGCCGCTTTTAAACTGGCGCGAAACAACTCAGCCAGATCTTCAACGGCTTTTTCCGCCATAGCGGGATCGCTACCAATTAGGCTGGCAACGCTGTTTAAACTATTAAACAGGAAATGCGGGCGGATGCGTGACTGCAGGGCCTGAATGTGCGACTGCAGTTGCGCCTGCTGTTGCACCTGCACTTGTTGCTGCAAATACAAATAACGCAGCGTGATACCGCCGATCACCGCAACAATGGCAAGATTCGCCAGAATGCGCTGCCAATCAAAAAGCCGTATTCCCGCGCTCGCCACAAACGTGTGCAGCAACCATTGCGCAAATATGCTGAACAGCACACTCACCAACAAAATAAGCGCATAGCAGAGGAGGGCGCCGCGAACGCGCGGCAGGCGCGCAATATAACTACGTACGTTGCATAACACCGCGGCGCACAGCAGCGCGTTCCATTGCACAAAAAAAGTAAGATTGGCAAAATGCAACCAGTCAAACGGCACCAAAAGACCGGTGCTGAGCGCTTGGACCAATACCAGCAACTCCGCCGTCAAAATTAAAAACAGCAGTGGCTGAACCTTGCACAGGTCCGGCAGTTGAAAGTGCGCCATCAAGGGCGCCTCGGAATCGATTAAAGCCATCTTCTCAGTGTCGTAGTAAAAGCGGGTTTTCGCCAATCCCATATGTTTTCAAGGGCAGACCAAGACGGCGAAACTGCTATACTTCCGCGCTTTTCCGCCACTTCACTTTGACGTGATACGACAGCAAAGAGACATGACTAAAGAAGACCAGACCAAAACAACCAACACGAGCTGGGGAGGGCGCTTCAGCGAAGCAACCGACGCGTTCGTGCAGCGCTTCACCGCCTCGGTCGATTTCGACCAGCGCTTGTTTGAGCAAGATATAGACGGTTCGCTGGCACATGCGGCAATGCTGGCACAACAAGACATACTCACGGCGGATGAACTAAAAGCTATCCAGCAGGGTTTGGAAAGTATTCGCGCCGAAATAAGGGCAGGGCAGTTCAATTGGTCAGTGGCGCTAGAAGATGTGCATATGAATATCGAAGCGGCGCTGACAGCCAGAATTGGCGCTGCGGGGAAAAAACTGCATACCGGCCGCTCGCGCAATGATCAAGTCGCCACCGACATTCGCCTCTATCTTCGCGGCGCCATCGACGCCACCAGCGCTGAACTGAGCCGCTTGCAGGCCGCGCTGGTGGATATCGCGGAACGTGAAGCTGCCACGATCATGCCCGGCTTTACGCACTTACAAACCGCGCAGCCGGTCACCTTCGGCCACCATATGCTGGCCTGGTTTGAGATGTTGCAGCGCGACTACGGCCGCCTGCAGGATTGCCGCCAACGACTTAACTATTGCCCACTAGGCGCAGCCGCGCTTGCCGGCACTAGTTACGCTATAGACCGCGAGTTTACCGCCCAGCAACTGGGTTTTAGCGCGCCTACCGCGAACTCACTGGACTCGGTCAGCGACCGCGACTTTGCTATCGAATTCTGCGCAGCAGCCAGTATTATCATGACGCATTTATCGCGCTGCTCGGAAGAGTTGATACTGTGGACCTCGTCACAGTTCGATTTCATTCACCTACCAGACCGCTTTTGCACCGGCTCATCGATTATGCCGCAGAAAAAGAATCCGGATGTGCCAGAATTAGTCCGCGGCAAAACCGGGCGCGTCAACGGCGATTTGGTCGGTCTGCTAACCCTGATGAAAAGCCAGCCACTGGCCTATAACAAGGACAACCAGGAAGACAAAGAACCTTTGTTCGACACGGTCGACACGTTGCACGATTGCTTGCGTGCCTTTGCCGACATGCTGCCGGCGATGGAAACCAATCCCGCGGTGATGCGTGAGGCGGCGCAACGCGGTTATGCCACGGCGACCGATCTGGCCGATTATTTGGTTAAGAAGGGCCTGCCGTTTCGCGATGCCCACGAAGTTGTCGGTCAAGCCGTCGCTTACGGTGTGACTAACGGTAAGGATCTGGCGCAAATCGAACTGCCGGAATTGCAGAAGTTTTCAACGTTAATTAGTGAAGACGTGTATTCGGTGTTGAGCCTCGACGGCTCGGTTGCCGCGCGTAGCCATTTAGGTGGCACTGCGCCTAAGCAAGTGCGTAAGGCGGCAACGACCGCGCGCCAGAGTTTGCAACTGCGAATAAAATCGTAGCAACCAACCGCAAATTTTTCACGAGCGGCGTTTTTAAGATATCGCTCACGTATAATCACTCGATTGGGTAGGCGGGGACTGCATGCGGCAACTAACACTAACTCTCCTTATAACACTGCTCGCAGCGTGTGGCCAAAAAGGGCTGTTATATATTCCCGATCCTAGTTCCGCCGACTCCTCACAAAAAAGCAAGGAAAAAGATACTGCGCCAAACGACAACGACAACGACAACGACAACGACAACGACAACGACAAATAAAGTATGGATCACTTTCAATATCATAACGGCCACCTGCATGCAGAGCAGGTGGCCTTAAGCGAAGTAGCCGAGCGCTTCGGCACGCCGTGTTACGTTTATTCGCGCGCAGCGCTAGAGCAAGCGTATGCCTCGTACGCTACTGCTTTGGACGACATCGACCATTTGATTTGTTATGCGGTGAAAGCCAATTCAAATTTAGCGGTGCTGAATGTGCTGGCGCGCCTAGGAGCAGGTTTCGACGTCGTCTCCATCGGTGAGCTTGAGCGGGTGCTGGCTGCAGGTGGCGAGCCTGGTAAATGTGTGTTCTCTGGTGTTGGCAAAAAAGCCAGCGAATTACAGCGCGCACTGGAGCTTGGCATTTTTTGTTTCAATGTTGAGTCGGCGACAGAGCTGCAAACGCTGCAGCAGACGGCCGCTCGTATGGATTGCACCGCGCATGTGTCACTGCGCGTTAATCCCGATGTCGATGCACAAACTCACCCCTATATTTCCACCGGCCTGCGTGACAACAAATTTGGAATAGATATCAATGAGGCACCAACGCTATACGCGGCGGCGCAAAGTGCGGCCAATCTAGAAGTGATGGGAATCGACTGTCATATCGGTTCGCAGCTTACCAGCGTGGAGCCTTTCCTCGCGGCATTGGAGCGTCTGCTGGACCTCTACGACAAGCTGAGCGCAAACGGAATCAAGGTTAAGCATATCGATTTAGGCGGCGGTCTAGGAGTGCGCTATGCAACAGAAACGCCGCCAACGGCCGGCGACTATTTAGGTCGGGTGATTGAGCGACTCGGTGAACGGCGTGTGCAATTACTGGTTGAACCCGGCCGTTCGATCTGCGCCAACGCCGGCGTGCTGTTAACGCAAGTGACTAGTCTGAAGGATAATGGCGCTAAGAATTTTGCGATTGTCGACGCTGCGATGAACGACATGCTGCGCCCGGCTTTATACGACGCCTGGCTAGGCGTCGAACCGCTGCAGCAAAGCGCTACAGCGCCGCAACGAGACTATGATATCGTAGGCCCGGTGTGTGAATCCGCCGACTTCATCGCGAAAAATCGACGGCTGGCGCTGAGCACAGACGATCTGCTTGCCGTACGCTCGGCCGGCGCCTACGGATTTGTGATGAGCTCAAACTACAATAGTCGACCGCGTGCTGCCGAAGTCATGGTCGACGGCAACATAATGCACCTTGTAAGGCAGCGCGAAACGCTGCAAGACTTGCTGCGCGGTGAATCGCTGCTGCCGGAAGGATAGACTGGCAATGCTACTTCGCTTTACAAAAATGCACGGCCTGGGCAATGATTTTGTTGTCGTCGATCGCTTGTCGCAGCACGTCAGGCTGAACAAGAGTCTGGTCAAGCGCCTGGGTGATCGCCGCTTCGGCATTGGTTTTGACCAACTGCTGGTAGTCGACCACCCGCGCGATCCCGACGTTGATTTTCGCTACGAGATTTATAATAGCGACGGCAACGAGGTGTCGCAATGCGGTAATGGAGCGCGTTGTTTTGCCAAATACGTGACCGACAAACACCTGACGGGCCGCAACCCCATCCGGGTGGAGACCAATGCGGGCACGCTGGAACTGCAAATAATGAAAGACCAGCAGGTACGGGTGAATATGGGTACCCCCGAATTCAACCCGCAACAGGTGCCTTTTCGCGCACCCCAGCGCGCATCAACTTATACGTTAGAAGCCGCTGGTCGGACATTCGAGCTTAGCGCCGTCTCACTTGGTAACCCGCACGCTGTTATTGTTGTGGACGATTGCGCGAACACACCGGTTGTCGAATTGGGTCAGCAGATTGGCGCTCATGAAAACTTCCCACAGGGGGTTAACGTCGGTTTCATGCAGGTGCTAGACCAGGACACGTTTGAGCTGCGTGTGTTCGAGCGTGGTGCTGGCGAAACCCTAGCGTGTGGCAGTGGTGCATGTGCCGCGCTGGTTGCCGGAAATAGCCGCGGCCTGCTAAGAAACAAGGCGTGTGCGCACGTGAGAGGAGGTCTGCTGCAACTGGAGTGGCAGGGCGAAGGTAAGCCAGTGTTTATGACCGGTCCAGCAACCACCGTTTACGAAGGACAAATACGCATATGAACACATCAATTTCGGCAAAAAAAACCGTGACTGTGGATGCCGAGCAGGTCGCTGACTTCCTGCAGGAAAATCCAGATTTCTTCGCCCGCCGACCCGGCTTACTATGCGATATGACGCTACCGCACCAACGCGGTCAGGCCGTATCGCTGGTCGAACGCCAGGTAGCCCTGTTGCGCGAGCGGAATATTGACATGCGTCGGCGACTGGCCGAGCTGCTGGAGAATGCGAACGCCAACAATGAGTTGTTTGAGAACACCCGCCAACTCGTGTTGGACCTTATGGAGGCGGCGTCACTGACCGAGTTGACGGAAGCACTGCAGCGCAGTCTCAAGCACGACTTCAAGACCGACTTTCAATGTTTGTGCTTGCTGACCGAGGAGTCGGCCGAATTTCCGTCATCAGTACGCTGTGCCAGCCATGAGCAGGCGCAAGCCGCCATCGGCAACCTGCTAACAGCGCAGCAGGTAGTTTGCGGCGTGCTACGCAACGAAGAGTTAGTCTTTTTATTTGGTGACGATGCCGCCGCGGTAGGATCGGCAGCGGTTATTCCATTGCTCGCCGAACAGCACATCGGCGTACTGGCAGTGGGAAGCAGAGACCCACTACATTTTACGTCGGGCATGGGTACACTTTTTCTAAGCTACATCGCAGAAATGCTCAATCGTACCGTGCCGCAATACCTCTAATGGGTATGACGCAATGCTAGCGGGTGATATCGATGACTTTGTTGGCTATTTGCAAAACAACCGGCGATTGTCTGCACACACCGTCAGTAACTACAAACGTGACCTCGCAAAATTGCTGTTGTTTTGTGCAGAACGCGAGATAGACGATACCGCGCAACTACAAACGGGCGACGTACGCGATTTCATTGCCCGCGAACACCGCCGAGGCTTGTCGGGTCGCAGCATTCAAAGACTACTATCCGCCGTGCGGTCGCTGTACCGTTATTTGAATAGCATGCATGGACTAAAGCACAATCCAGCCGTGGGTATTCAGGCGCCCAAGGCCGCACGATTGCTACCCAAAGCCGCCGAAGTCGACGAGTTGCAGCACTTTCTCAATATGCCCACAGATAGCTGGATTGGATGTCGCGACAACGCCATGTTTGAGTTACTGTATTCCTCCGGTTTGCGCCTGGATGAACTCGTTAGTCTGAATATCACCGAGCTGCATCTAAACGAGGGTAGGGGTGAGGTGCGAGTCTCACACGGCAAGGGCGATAAGGCGCGCGTAGTACCGATAGGCAGAGTCGCACGCACCGCATTAACCGACTGGCTCAAACGCCGTGCTGAAAGAGCAACACCGGAACAACAACAGGCTGTTTTTATCAGCCAACGTGGGCAACGCATCAGCCCGCGCAGTGTGCAGGCTCGGCTGCGTTACTGGAGCCAACGTCAGGGTCTGCGCCAAAACCTGCACCCACATATGTTACGCCATTCGTTCGCCAGCCATCTGCTGCAATCCAGCGGTGAATTGCGCGCCTTGCAGGAGATGCTTGGCCATGCCAATATTTCCACTACCCAGGTTTACACCCACCTCGACTATCAACACCTAGCAGCGGTTTACGATAAGGCGCACCCTCGCGCCAAAGGAAAAAAATAAATGGCTCGCGTACGATTACTCACCTTCGACCTAGACGACACGCTGTGGGAAGTCAATCCGGTGCTGATAGAAGCCGAGCGACGCGTGCGACAGTTTCTTAAGGCAAACTGCCCGCTGGTGCTGGAGAAGTTAAAGGCCGAGGACTTTATTGAATTACGTCGTAGGTTGTTTGCCAGCGAACCTGATTTGCGTCATCAGATTAGCCAACTGCGTATTCGAGCAATGCAACTCGCCTTGCAGGAAAGTGGTTACGAGGAACAACCAGCTCGACAATTGTCGCTACAGGCGTTTCAGGTATTTATCGACGCGCGCCATGCGGTCGATTACTTCGACGGGGTGATCGACAGCCTGCAGGAGTTACATAGCAGCTATCAACTGGGTGTGTTGACCAACGGCAATGCCGATATCAATAAGCTAGATATCAAGCCGTATTTTAAGTTCTCTATTGCCGCGGAACAGATCAATGCCAGCAAACCGGCGCCTGATCATTTTCACAAAGCCATGCAGCTTAGCAGCGTGACTGCCGAGGAAATGATTCACATCGGCGACCACCCGGAGCACGATATTTATGGCGCACAGCAACTCGGCATTAAAACGATTTGGGTGAATTTGAATGACCAACAATGGCCGGACGCCGAACCAGCGACTGCGGAGGTAAAGCGCTTCTCTGAATTAGCGGCGACGGTTGCCGGAATTGAGCGGGGTGAGGTTTAGGTGACTTACTTGTTCACTCGCCACATGGATGTGGCGAGTGAACATTGTAAGTACTAAATCGGCTGACTGCCATAGTTGCTGGTCGGCTTACGCGGTGGGTCTGCTCGTACGCACGCCTCGACTTGAGTAATTTGACCGCCCTGCGCAAGGAAAGCTTCTATCTCACTCTGCAGTTTGCTGCGAATAGGGTCGCGTGCGGCAACGGTGCGGGCTTCGGCGCAATCGTCTTTGCTGCCGGTGTAATTGTCTGCCTTAGCATCCGACTTTTTGCTTTTCGTAGTTTTGCTTTTCGTAGTTTTCCCTTTGGTAGTTTTGCCTTTCATATTGTTCCCCGTGGTCTGAGTACGCACTCATTTAAATTTGCTTTATATTTATAGTTGACGACAGCGAGTTTGCAATTTTTTGGGGCCGGCGAACTGTTGCAGCGTGTAAAAGTTTTGACGTAGTAACGCAAAGTGTGCAGTGCAGCACACTTTGTTAACGAGATCCGGGTTAACGCGAAGCGGAAGAGGGGTGACTGTTATTTAGACGGCGTCTTTGCCGGTTTCACCGGTGCGAATCCGTATAACTTGTTCGAGGCTGGAGACGAAAATCTTACCGTCACCAATCTTGCCGGTATTGGCCGCCCCGGTAATGGCTTCGATGGCTTGGTCGAGCAAGGGGTCATCTATGGCTATTTCGAGTTTGATTTTCGGCAGGAAGTCGACCACGTATTCGGCACCGCGGTACAGCTCTGTATGGCCTTTTTGACGGCCGAAACCTTTAACCTCGGTAACGGTAATGCCCTGGACGCCAATGTCTGACAGCGCGGCACGTACGTCGTCGAGCTTAAACGGCTTAATGATTGCTGTTACTAGCTTCATAGTAGTTTCATTGTTATCCACCCTCTGAGCAGAGCATTATATTCAGGAACCGATCTCTAAGTCCATGCTGTGCTGTCCCGCGCGGAAATTCGGTGTGTGCATGATCGCACGAGCACCAGAGGCTGGAGCTATCTTTTGCAGCGTTTGCGCAGATAGCTAGCTAATTGCTGTTCATACTCTGCGCGCTGCTCGTCGCTATAAATATCGCGTTCGCCGTCTTTGCGTGGAACATAAAGAAACCCCGCCCGCCGGCTTGAGTCGTACTCGCGTTGTAATTTTGCGCAGCGCTGCCGCTGCTGCGCCACCTGTTTTCTTTGTTCAGCCTGCTGGCTTTGCAGTTGGTTGCGCTCTTCATCCCACACTTTAATCAAGGCACGATTACGCTGTCGATATTGCTCTAGCTCCGGATTTGCCTCTACCGGGCCCAGATCGATGTCTAGTTCCTGTGCTTTTTCCTGAGAAGGGACCTTGTCGCTGTAATGAACTTTACCATTGGCATCTACCCACTTGTATATACCGGCCTTTGTTGCGCTGTGGCCAATGAGTAGGAATATGGTGAGAAGGGAAATTGTGACGCGCTGCATGGACTGCGTTTTTCGTTGCTTTCGATACTATAAATATAGATCGTTACTTTCGATACGTCAGCGCAGTTGGTCGGATCGAATGCTGCCGCTACGACAGCAGTCGCAGCGGCAATGCAGTTTGTCTCACTATTTCGCGGTAATGAACTCTGGATAAGCTTCCATTCCGCATTCAGTGATATCCACTCCGTTGTATTCTTCTTCTTCGTCGACCCGTATGCCAATCACCGCTTTGAGTATGCCCCAAGCAATCAGGCTGGTCACAAACACCCAACCGAAGATGGTAACTGCGCCCAACAGCTGACCGCTGAAGCTGACATCGGCGTTAGTAAGAGGCACTGCCAACAAGCCCCACAAGCCCACTGTGCCATGCACGGAGATGGCACCGACTGGGTCGTCGATTTTGATCTTGTCGAAAAAGAGGATCGAGAACACGACCAGTACGCCACCAACCGCACCGATTCCGGTTGCCGCGAGTGCGCTGGGTGTTGAGGGTTCGGCCGTGATTGCAACCAGACCGGCGAGCGCGCCGTTAAGCGCCATTGTCAGATCGGCCTTGCCAAACATAAAACGACCGACCAGTAGGGCTGCAATCAAGCCACCGGCGGCAGCCGTATTGGTATTGAGGAACACCATCGCCACGCTATTGGCGCTGCCGATGTCGCCCAGCTTGAGTACCGAGCCACCGTTAAAACCAAACCAGCCCATCCACAGAATAAACATACCTAGCGTTGCCAATGGTAAGTTGGCGCCAGGAATGGGGTTCACTTCACCATTAGCGCCGTATTTGCCCTTGCGTGCGCCGAGTAAAATAACACCAGCTAATGCGGCGGCGGCGCCAGCCATATGCACAATGCCCGAGCCAGCAAAGTCCGAGAAGCCAGCGTCGCCCAAATTGTACATGCCAAACACATCAGCGCCGTTCCAAGTCCAGCTACCCTCCATGGGGTAGATAAAGCCGGTCATCACGACAGCAAAGGCGAGGAAGGACCACAGTTTCATGCGCTCGGCCACCGCGCCTGAGACGATCGACATCGCAGTTGCAACAAACACAACCTGGAAGAAGAAGTCGGAGGAGTCGGCATATACCGAATCGCCGCCGAAGCCGTTCTCAGCCGACGCGGCAAGCGCGTCTTGGACCAGCGTTTCGCCACCCTGGATGCCGCCTAAGAAAAATGCGCCGTCGTACATAATCATGTAACCGCAAATCATGTACATCAAACACGATATGGCGTACAGCGCGACGTTCTTGGTCAATATTTCAGTGGTATTCTTGGAGCGAACAAGGCCAGCTTCCAGCATGGAAAAGCCGGCCGCCATCCACATAACTAAGGCGCCGCACATTAAGAAATAAAATGTGTCGATAGCATACTGCAGTTCAAATATTTGATTTTCCATTCTCAGCGCTCCACAAGCTTGGATGTCGGTAATGTTGTCAAAGAGGGGGCCGAAGGCTAAATCGCGTCTTCACCGGTTTCGCCGGTGCGAATACGAATCGCTTGCTCCAACGCCGTGACGAAAATTTTGCCATCGCCTATCTTGCCGGTGTTGGCCGCTTTGCTAATGGCTTCTATGGTTTGGTCAAGTAAGGTGGTGGCGACCGCCACTTCGATTTTCACTTTCGGTAAAAAATCGACCACATACTCGGCGCCCCGATACAACTCGGTATGGCCTTTCTGCCGACCAAAGCCTTTCACTTCTGTTACCGTGATGCCTTGGACACCAATATCAGACAGCGCTTCTCGAACGTCATCAAGCTTGAAGGGCTTGACCACTGCGGTGATCATCTTCATGGTTTTCTCCTGTGCTTAGCCGCCGAACGGGCGGCGTCAAACGTTATAGCCGTAGCGTTGTTACAGGCTCTTGGCGAGTGTGAAGATCAAGGTCCCATCACCCCACTCGGTATCAAACACGTCTTCCTCGTCAAGGTCGGTACCAACGTAGGCCAGGGAGAAGTCGACATCCATGAAGGATTTGGTAACACCGATCGAATAGTCAGTGTACCCGTCTTCATCCGTGGCCAGGAAACCGCCATTCTCTTCCAGCATGTTGAAACCCACGTGCAGATCAAGTGACACCTCGCCAGGCAACGCGAAGCTGTAATCTGCATATAGGTACGAGAACTCATCCGTTTCTCCGTAGTAGTCGTCTGAGTAGGCCACTCCAACGGTCAGGTCATTCCAACCAATGCTGGCGTACAATTCCCAGTAGTCTCCTTCGGTGTCGTCGTCACCGGGGTAGTCGTAGTAGAGAAAGCCCACGTCGTAGCTGAAACCACTATCGCCGATATCGCTACCAAAGCCGCCGTAATAGTCCAGTTCGAGACTGCCATCGAAACCGTCACCATTGGTATCGAAGTCAACAGAGGAACCCCAGGTACCGATGTAAAAACCGGAAGAATGCTCCAGGTCGAAACCACCTTGAAGGGCAACGCTTTCGTCCGACTGGGAAATACCGCGGAACTTATAATCCGTAGTCAAGGCCACATTACCGCTAGCGCTAACCTCGGCCAACGCTGATCCAATCGGAATAGAAAGAACGGCCGCAAATGCAGCTGTGGTTAAAATCTTCATTGCAAATCCTCTAATAACAGAAATGGTTTGTATGTTTCGTACGTAGCAAACAGCACACGTCGTGCCAATACCGGTTTTGCTCTTTTATACATGTACTTATCGCGCATCAGCACATTTGTAGCGACTACAGTGACAGAGAGATGGCGCCTATTTGGTGCACCGGGCGCTATCTCGCACGGAAACGGTGCGGCGTCAAAAATTTAAACACATGTAGGCCCTAAAACAGCCTATTTCGTGATCTAGTCAGGCTCAGGTAGAATGGCGCTATCCACGCCCAGCGACGCACCTGGAATGTTAAGAGACCGAATTATTAACCAGCTCAACGAACAACTAAGCAGCTTGTTTAAGGAGCGCGGCAACGAGGAGGGCGGTGAATTGCAGAAAAGCATTCATCTGTTAGTGCAAAACGTATTCAGCAAGCTTGACCTAGTAACGCGCGAGGAATTCGACGCACAGCAGGAAGTGTTACAAAAAACCCGTGCCCGCGTAGCCGAGCTGGAAGCAGATTTGGAACAATTGCTCGACTCCGTGCAACGCTGATTGCTGCACGCCAACATAAATAGCGCGCCGCTGGCCTTGTGGCTCTGGCGCAATAGCATCCAAGGAAGGAGCACGCATGTCACTCGCGATAGTATTTACCCGCGCCCAACTGGGCATAGACGCACCGCCGGTCGCGGTCGAAGTGCACTTATCTGGTGGCTTACCCAGCTTCACCATTGTCGGCCTGCCGCAAACGGCGGTGAAGGAGAGCAAGGATAGAGTCCGCAGCGCCATTCTGAACGCGCACTTCGACTTTCCTGCCAGCAGGGTCACCATCAACCTCGCCCCGGCCGATCTGCCCAAAAGCGGTGGTCGTTACGACCTGGCTATTGCGTTGGGTATATTGGCAGCCTCAGGGCAGGTACCGGCCGAGCGGCTGACCGATATGGAATTTTACGGCGAATTGGCCTTGTCTGGAGAACTGCGGTCAATCGACGGCGTATTGCCCGCTGTGGTGCAAGCACATAAGGCGCAGCGATCGATTGTCATTGCACAACAAAATGGTGGCGAAGCCAGCTTGATGCAAGACGCCAAGGTTTATTGTGCCGGGCATTTATTGGAAGTATGCGCGCATTTGAACGGCAATGAGAAACTGCCGATCAACCGTACCGACACATTATTGCACGTCGCAAACTGTGCCGATCTGGCCGATGTGAAGAGCCAAGCAACGGCTAAACGCGCACTGGAGATCGCCGCGGCGGGACAGCATAACCTGTTGCTAGTCGGTCCGCCCGGCTCCGGCAAAACCATGCTTGCCAGCCGTATGCCCGGTATTTTACCGCCACTCAACGAGGAGGAAGCTCTGTCGGTGGCGGCGCTTTATTCGATTAGCAAGCATCCAACCGAGCTGGCTTTGCAACAACATCGGCCGTTTCGCGCACCGCATCATACGGCGTCGGGGGTGGCCTTGGTCGGTGGTGGCAGCCCACCCAGGCCCGGGGAAATTTCATTAGCTCATCAAGGTGTGCTGTTTCTCGACGAGCTACCGGAATTCCCGCGTCATGTACTGGAAGTGCTACGCGAACCCATGGAGTCCGGCAATATTCGAATTTCACGTGCCGCGCATCAGGTTGATTTTCCGGCTCGGTTCCAACTGATTGCGGCGATGAATCCATGCCCGTGCGGCTATTTCGGCAGCGCCGATAGGCATTGCCGCTGCACTCCCGATCAGGTGCAACGCTATCGTGATCGCATCTCCGGCCCTCTGTTGGATCGTATCGACTTACATATCAATGTGCCGCGCGTTAGCGCGCAAAATTTGAGTGATTGCAGCGCCAATGGTGAGCCCAGCGCCGTCGTGTTGCAGCGAGTATCGCAGGCCCGGCAGCTGCAACACCATCGCGGCGGCCATGCCAACGCCTTGCTAAGCGGAAAAGCGCTGTCCGTCGCCTGTGCGCTCACAGAGCCAGACAGTAAACTGTTGAATACCGCAATCGAGCGTTTGCAACTATCGGCCCGCGCTTACCACCGCATACTGCGAGTGGCTCGCACCATAGCTGATTTGGAAGGCTGTGAGACCATTGCGACTCAACACCTAACGGAAGCGTTAAGCTATCGCGCATTGGATCGGCAGATTACGGCGCTGCAGCAGACCGCGTCTTGATGACTCCGTTAATGCGGCACGAAAGCCCGCTCGATCACGTAATGGCCCAGATTGCCGCGGCGTGTTTCCGCAAAACCGTGCGAATCGAGTAGGGCACAGGTATCTTGGAGCATCGCCGGGCTACCGCAGAGCATAAAGCGGTCGTCTTCCAAATTCGGCTTAGGCATATTCAAATCGCGAAACAGCTTGCCGCCGTCGATTAAATCCGTCAGCCGCCCTCTATTTCTGTAGTCTTCGCGTGTGACGGTGGGGTAGTAGAGCAGCTTATCCTTTACGTCATCGCCAAAATACTCGTTGTTGGGCAGCTCCTCAGTTATCGCTTGCTGATAGGCAAGATCCGCGACATGCCGGCAACCGTGCGCCAATATAACCTTGTCGTAGCGCTGGTAGGTCGCCGGGTCTTTGATAATGCTGATAAATGGCGCAAGCCCAGTGCCAGTGGCCAACAAGTACAAGTGGCGACCAGGCAACAGGTGGTCCACTACCAGCGTGCCGGTGGGCTTACGGCTGACCAGCACCTCATCACCGATTTTAATATTCTGCAGCTTTGATGTTAGCGGGCCGTCCGGCACCTTAATGCTGAAAAACTCCAGTTCATCTTCGTAGTTAGCGCTCGCTATGCTGTAAGCGCGCAGCAGCGGGTGGCCATCTTCGTGTTGTAGGCCAAGCATGGTGAAATGGCCGTTCTCAAAACGGAAACCCGGGTCGCGCGTGGTGGTAAAGCTGAACAGACGGTCGGTCCAGTGGTGCACACCGGTGACCTGTTCAGTTGCAATAGTTGTCAAGGTAGTTTCTCCTGCCGCTAGGTCTCGATTGACATAATCTAGTGTAAGGTTTCATATAAGTAAAATACATATAAATTATATTCTTATATCGCTTTTTGCTATAAAGGCTAATGTAAGACACCTATCTGCTGACCCTGCGGTACTTTAAGGGATGACAGCCGATCTTTTTCAAATAGCAGGATCACCAACGACCCGCCATAGGCGAAGTGACCCAACTTTTCGCCCTTATCGACAGCCACCGATGTGTTTACGTCAAGGCCTTTATATTTTTCCTCAAAGATCACCGAGCCAACCGTATTTAAACCAACCGGAACCATCGCAACATGGCCAAAGCTCTGCGTTTCAATCACGAAGTAACCGTGAATGAAGCGTTCGAAAACGCTGAAATCGGCGTTATAGCCCACATTGCCGTTGTTGATCATTGCAGGGAAGTTGTCGAGGCCAAAATAGCGTTGATAGACGTTCTCTTTTGACTCCAGCACCACACCGGAAACCGGTGCATGATAATGATGATATGTGGTGGGTAGCAGGAAACAAGCAACGGCGGTACCGCCAACAAAGCGGCTAGCGAATCGCGAATCGTGCAACAGCTCTTGCACGTTAAGTTGGGTACGCCCTTTAAGGGGAATTTTGGCGTCAGCCGTCAGGCTAGAGTTGATCATGTTCATCACACAGTCGGCCGGAGCGGTGACGACCGCGTCATCACCTACCGCCGCAATAGGTCGCGCGCCTGGCTTGATGTCGCGGGTAAAAAATTCGTTGAAGGTTTGAAAGCCATCTTGCGGGACAACAAAGTCTTGCATATGCACCGACGGATCTTGCAGCCATTTTTTCACTCCTTGCACTGAAGCTTTGCTGTCCATATATTTGCCGCGCTCGACAACGAAATGTTTAGTCCAGCCTAAACCCGGTTCTTCGTTAACAACTTTAAGACCGTGAGGGTTTTTGTAGTACAACCAGGTAAACCCTTCGATATACTCCAAACCATTACTCGTATCAGGAAGAAAGTAGAACCAGTCGTTAAAATAGTCATACAGATCCTCCACACTCTTCCCCTGCCACGGATTAGGCGAACCGTTGGGTTGTTGTTGCAAGTTTTGGAATGCCAGATTCAGCGTGCTGCGAAAATCTTCGTTGCCGTTGTACAACTTTTTCAATTGTACGACGGGCCCCGAGTCCGGCCGCGCATTGGTTGGATTACTAATCAGTGCCGCCAACACAAAGCTTGCAAAAATGCATGTAAATATTTTGTTCATAGTCAATCCTCCACTGAGTTATTTTCTACGATCAAGTTCTCGCACAGTCGCAGCATATTTTGCACGATGCAAACTGTATTATTGTTACATACTTAAAAGATGTCATTGGAGCTTAATGAAATGGTAACCCACAACAAAAGGCCCCGCCTTTTGCAAGTCTGTTTTCGATGAGCAAGTCTAACAGCCATTTTTCAACCATAGACATGTGCAAAAAAAAGGCGTTTAATCACCTTGTCGTAATAAATCAAAAAAATGGAGACTGATAAATGTTCAATAAACTCAAAGTAATTGCTGCGCTATCAATGACCGTGGTTCTTTATACCCCCGTTAATGCGCAGGACAATAAACGTAACTACGAGCAGGGTTCGGTCTGGACCACGGGTTACATCGAGACCAAACCGGGCTATTTCAACGCCTATATGAATAATCTCGAAGAGCAGTGGCTACAGTTCATCAAGCTACAGCAAAAAGACGGCGATGTGCTGTCGTATAAGGTACTAAACGTCATCAGTCCCCGCGATGGCGAGCCGGATCTGATCCTGCTAGTGGAATGGAAAAACATGGCTGTATTCGATCGTAGCGCAAAATACTTCGAAGACTTGACGAAAAAAGTCGCCGGGACTCTAGATAAGCAGGTCGAACGCAATATCGATCGTGAGGAGCTGCGAAATTTACGCGGGGGGCAGATCGCTCGCGAGTTGATATTTCAGGTTGATCAGTAAAACTCTAGATTGACGACGCCCCTCGGGATTAACCTGGGGGCGTCTTTATCGATCTAAAAATCCGAGGGCAGTAGAAGCTATTCTTCGACTAGCACAAAGTCTTCCTTGTAACGAACCGCGCAGTCGGGGCAAGTAAACTCCTCAGGTAGAGATTCAAAAGAAGTGCCAGCGGGATACCCCTCGTGGATATCACCGGTAGTTTCATCGTAGATGTACTCGCAGCCGGGACATTGATATCTCGCCACGCCAGTATCCCCCTTAGGCTGTCTGCATTGCCGGCTGGCCATGGCCATATCTTTCACAGATGGAGGCGCGTTTAGCCGGGTCGATATTGACTTTGCTCAAGTCGCCCTGGATATGCGGTAACTCCAGCACGCGCTTATCCATCACTTTGTACCAAAGCCAGGGGAAATAGGCCAATAGGTACATGCCGTAGTATCCATTTGGCAACTCCGGGATATCGTCAAAGTTGCGCAGGCTTTGGTAGCGACGGGTCGGATTGGCATGATGGTCCGAATGCCGTTCCAGATGGAAGAGTACGATGTTACTAAAAACATAATTGGCATTCCACGAATGGTGCGGCTGGCAACGCTCGTAACGGCCATTGGCTTGTTTCTCCCGCAGTAATCCATAATGCTCGATATAATTGGCGCTGGTTAATTGAAACCAAGCCCAGAAGTTATGGATGACGAGGAAGGGGATCATGATCCAACCGAAGGCGAGAATTAGCCCCCCTTGCAGCACCGCGCTTATGGCATAGGATTGGAGGATATCGTTCTCCAAGCTCCACGGGCTTTTCCCCAGCCGCGCCAAGCGCTCTTCTTCAACTGCCCAGCCACGACGAAACGCGCCGGGTATCTCGCGCAAGATAAACTTGTAGATAGATTCTCCCATACGCGAGCTTGCTGGGTCTTCTGGTGTGGCAACGTCCCGATGGTGACCGCGATTGTGCTCGATACAGAAGTGACCATAGGTGGGAACGGCGAGAACGATTTTGGCGAGCAGGCGCTCAAATTCCGGCTTCTTATGCCCCAATTCATGCGCCGTGTTGATGCCGAGGCCGCTATACATTCCTGCGGTGATCGCTACGGCGAGAATGGACCACACGGTAAGATCCTGGCTGGCGACAAACCACGCAATCGCGATCAGTACAATAAAGTGCATCGGCACGGTAAACCAAGTGAGCAGACGATAGTAGCGATCTTCCTCCAGTTGCGGCACGATCTCTTCCGGCGGGTTATTCTCGTCGGAACCCAAAGCCCAGTCGAGAAGGGGGATCGCGGTGTAGTTAAAGAGCAGCGGTACAGCCAGCATCCACTGCGAACCGGTCTGGAAATAAAGGAAAATACCCAGCATTGGAAACAGCGGCATAACCAGCGATGACATCCATAAATAACGTTTAGCGTCGCGGTAGCTGATCTGGCCTTTGTCGGGGTGGTTCAGAGTGTAGGTAGTCATCGAGTTCATCCTCTCAATCGTGTGGCTATAGCCTAACCGCAAAATAGCAAACCTCGGATTTCACTAAATGACATATTTGTAGTCATTTAATGACATTATTAATGCGAAGGCTTATAGTTTACCCATGACCCGCCTTTTCGAAATATCGGCTGCGTACACGCGATTAATGCTGCAATCCGAACTTCTACCCGCTGCTGAACTGCTTAAAAATAGCGGCCTCACTGCCAAATCTGTGGCTACGTTAGACTATATCGACTGGCAACCATTGGCGATTATATATCGCAACATTGCCCAGGCGATGGCTTCCCCCGCGTGGACCGCCAGACTGGGTAGCCAGTTTAATATCAGCTCTCATGGTGCGCTCGGTTTTGCTGCGTTAAGCGCCCCCACACTTGGCGACGCACTGGAAGTTATGGCGACCTGGTATCCAGTCCGCAATACAGCAATGACGGCGGATATCGAACTGACTGATACGCGCTATGTCGTTCGAATCCAGGATCTGACGGGCGATCCCGATTTCAGCCGCTGGATGAGTGAGATCATTTTCAAAATCTTCGAGTCGCTGCTGGAAACCATCCTCGGCCATCCCGTGGGAAAGAACGTCATCGTAGCATTTGCCCACCCGCCACCCGCAATGGCTGATGAATTGATCGCAGCTTACGATGCAACCGTTATTTTTAATGCCGAGGTAAATTCCATCTCCGTGCCCGTTGCGTGGCACCGGTTGCCATCGCCGCTATACGATGAATCCGGCTACCGCGCAAATCTTGCCAAGTGTCGGGAAACCGTGGCCGCCAGAGAGCGGAACAACAATCCAGAATTCGTCGTGCGCATGTTATTGAGCAATCACTTCGACCGGGTGATTGCCGGTGAACTTGAGCGTAGCGCACCACCGACGCAGGACAACATCGCGGCGGAGATGCATTTGTCAACGCGAACTTTGATCCGCCACCTACAGCGCGAAGGTACGGCGTTCAAGAAGATCCTCGAAGCGCTGCGCCGCGAGTATGCCCAGACCTTGCTACACAACGCACGCCTCACGGTGGCAGATGTTGGAGAATTGCTAGGCTACGGCGAGCCGGCCAATTTTGGCCGCGCCTTTCGCCGCTGGTATGGCACATCGCCCGCCGCTTGGCGGCGGCAATAGGCGACGCGCGGTCCGACGTCGTCAGTATTGCAACTCAGCGCATTAAGTGATACATATGGAGCAGCTACAATAACAGCCGAGGCATACATTGCCCGCCAGCGTGCGCCATTTGCCCATGTTGAAAAAGTCGCCTGCAAGCATTATCGCCTCTATTGCATCATCCTCGACGCATCTTTTCTATTGTTCCGTTTTACTCCTCACCTTCAGTTTTGAGGTTACACAATGAAAATAATAGCCGCAAAACATAGTGGTCTTACCCTGGCGACAATCAGCTTTGTAATCGTTCCACTTTTGTTGGCGGCGACAGCTGACAATGCGTATGGGGAGAACTTGCTTGTGCTGGAAGAGGTCATCGTTACTGCCAGAAAGCGGGAAGAGAGTATGCAGGAAACGCCCTTGTCGGTATCGGCCTTCTCTCCGGAAGCGCTGACCGAAGCAGGTGTGACCAATATGGCCGGCTTTAATAAAATCATTCCCAATATTGAAGTACAAAATGGCAACGGTCAGTCCGGCGTTGCTAACGTTTATATTCGTGGTGTCGGGCAACGCAATACCGAGCCAAATCTCGATTCAGGCGTTGGTATTTACCTCGACGGTGTTTATCTCGCACGCGCCGACGGCGCATTGCTGGACATCAACGATGTCGAAAGTGTGCAGGTGTTGCGTGGCCCGCAAGGTACACTGTTTGGCAAGAATACCACCGGCGGTGCATTGGTCTTTACCACCAAAAAACCATCGGATGAACTCGAAGGCAAGGTGATGCTGCGCGCCGGCGACTTTGGTCGTTTGGACGGGCAGCTTTCAGCCAATGTGCCGCTGATTGACGATACCTTGTTCACCCGACTCTCGCTTTCATCGGTCAATCGCGACGGCTATTTCGAAAACGTTGTCGACGGCAGAGATTATAACGACGAAGACCGCATCAGCGCCGTTTGGCAAACACGCTGGGTTGTCAGCGACAGCTTGATCGCAGACCTCAATGTGAACTACGCCGAGACCGACCAGCTCGGCAGGCCAGGCAACTGTATTGTTGTGCCAGGCGCGGTAGGGTGGCAGGCGGTGCTGCAGGATGGCCTGATTAGCGGCGCAACCGGACGGACTATCGGCGAACACTGCCAGGCGAATAATGACCTCGGACCTTACAAAATCGAGTCCGACTTCGCCGGTGGCGTTTACAACGCAGAAAACAAGGGCGTATCGCTAACGTTGGATTGGGACATCAACGAGAGTTTAAGCTTCAAGAGTATAACGGCTTGGAAAGCGGTTGAGGCTTTCCAGGGCTCGGATATCGACAGCAGTGGTGTTTCGTTGGTAGCACGCAGCAACGATCCGGATTTCGCGCCGGACGCCCACCCAAGAGATAACAATCAGTACAGTCAGGAATTTCAGTTTATCGGCGACGCATTTGACGACCGCCTGCAGTATGTTGCGGGTTTATATTACTTTGCGGAGAAAACCGAAGATTCAGTGACCTTCGGTATTGCCGGTGGGCCATTTTTTGCGGCCAACTTAGGTGCCAATGATTTGTACTTTGCGCGCAACTCTGGTACCGGGTTAGACACCGATAACGAAGCCTTTGCAGCATTTCTTCAGACCGATTGGTCGTTTACTGATTCATTGAAACTGACCGCCGGCGTTCGCTATACCACCGAGGACCGGGAGCTTGCCCGTACCCGTTACGTTCCCATTATCGAAACATATAGTAATGATCCAAGTATTCCCGCCGTCGATTCGGGCATAGGTGACGGCTTGTTCTTTTTACCTGCCGGGCGGCCTGAGCTGTTAAATCCTATTCCGCGGCTTACTCCTGCGGCTCCTGACGTTGGCGATATATCCAACGATGATTGGACGCCGATGTTAAGCCTGCAGTACCTGTTTGAAGGGGGTGGCTTTATCGACGGCGGCACGGCTTATGTGACCTACAGCGAAGGGTTTCGTTCGGGCGGCTTGTCCGAGGGGCCCGCGGACGAGTTGGAGCGCTTCGATCCGGAAACGGTAACCAATATTGAGGTGGGTCTAAAGCTGGATGCGTGGAATAACCGCTTGCGGGCTAATTTCGCGCTATTCAATGCAGACTACGACGATAGGCAGCTTACTACTATTGTAGTTAACCCTGACAACGGCTCGATTGCAGGCCGTACCATCAACGCCGCTAAATCCACTATTCGTGGCGCCGAGGCAGAAATAACACTCCTACCTATTGAGAATCTGCAACTGACCTTGAACATTGCCATCAATGACGGTGACATCAAAGAATACGACGACGTGCAGTTGACGCTGTTCGACATCACAACTCCGATCGAAGCAGATTCCCTCGGAGCGGGGTGTATTGATACCGGTTTGCGCACCCGCCCGCCGGCCGCACCCCAGGGCATCGAACAATGTGACATCGACAGAAGCGATGAAAACCTGCCACGCCTGCCGGACCAAACCATATTTTTTGCGGCGCAGTATTTTATAGAAACCGATATCGGCACCTTCATACCACGAGTTTCCTATAGCCAGAAAGACGATATCGACGCCTGTTTCGACCGTAATAGTTGCTTGTCCGGATTGGCGGTATTTGACCACAAGGATGTGAGTGCGCGCTTCACCTGGCTCTCTAATGACGGTAGTTGGCGCGTTGCACTATACGGCACCAACCTCATGGACGAAGATTTCGGTGTGGGTGGTACCGCGCTCACAGACTTTACCGGCACAGCGGGTGTGGTGGCCACGGTACCACGCATGTATGGAGCCGAACTGGAATTTACCTGGTAGCGGCAATGTATAACACCTGAATTTCAGCTTGCTTGGCTCAC